>JBBRNU010000096.1:0-10617 GCA_038230115.1 Chthonomonadales bacterium
TTTGCATGGTCTTGTTCTCGCTCCCTTCGCGCCCGGTTCCCGGTCGGGGCGCGCAATTCCCGGCAGAATTATCGGCCCGCGCGCGAAATTTCCGCAGTTCACCCAACTTGCCACTCAAGCCCGCTCGCCTAATATGCGGACGAAAGCCCGAACAAACGAGCATGAATGCTCGTTCTGAAAGGCGGCGAACGGGAATAAATCCCCGTTCTGAAATGCAAAGCCCGCCTGCGCGGGCTGCAATGCCGCCTCGACCTAGGTATTTGCTTTCGCGCGGGTCTACCCTCAACCCCGGCCCTTCTCCCTGCATGGGAGAAGGGAGCGAAGGTCGTAACCTTTGCCGTTGCAGGCAGGGAAAGAACTTTGCCCCCGCGCGTCGGCATTGTGAATTTAGCCCGCGCAGGCGGGCTTTGCGTTTCAGAATGGGGATTTATTCCCGTTCGATGGGCCTCTCAAAACGGGCATTTCTGCCTGGTACTCAGGCAGGTAAACGTCAGCAGCGAGTTGGGTTATAAACAAGGCGTTGGCAAGGCAAGGGTCTTATCCGCTCCACAGACTGTAAATCGGGATGTCGAAAGCGACGCCCAACAGCGTCCAGACGCCCCCTATCAGGAAATCCCCCAGAATCACCCCGAAGAAAAACGGCAGGCCCGCCCGATACCCGCGCAGGCCGCTGTAGCGCAAAATCAACGCTTTGAACACCCACGCGATGAGAAGGCTCATCCACGCCCACGACATAGACCAGCCGCCCGAAATCGCAAAGCCCAGGGCATGAAACGGCCAGCCGTAGACGCGCATTTTCAGCAGCATCAAGGTCGCCGCGATGAAGAATCCCGCGATCATGCCGCCGATCGTGGGCGCGTCCGGTTTCGAGGGCGTGGCGAGCCAGCCGGACAAGCGCGTGTACGCTTCCGTCCCGAAGCCGAGCGACGCCCAGCCGTGAATGCGCGCGGCGGCCCCCAGATGATACGACACGTGGAGCGTGACCCAGAAGGTCGTTACGATCCCGACGAAACTCGCCAGCCCCATCGCCGCCAGCAGGCCGCGCGACGACGTGCGCGTGGTTTGGGCCATCTTGAAGCCTTCCAGCTGCAGCGGCATCGGGTGGCAGCGGTAGGCCCGGTTGAACCAATAGTACAGCGTAAACGCCGTCATCGAGGACGGGCTGAGGTTGCGCGAGCCGAGGAGGGTGTAAAGCGACTGATAGGGGCCGATGAAGTGGAGGTCGTGGGTCGGGGGGCCGAGTTCTGCGCGCATTCGCGTTACCGAAATCGCGATTGCGAAATAGAGCGCGAAAAACAGAAACGCGAGCCACACCGGAAGGCCGATCAAGTAGGAGAACAGAATCAGGAAGATCATGCCGCCGACAACGCCCCGAACCGCCGTGCGAAACGGCATGGGTTCGTTGGCGTCGGAAACGTGCGGGTCGGCGCCGATGGCCTTGCGCCAGACGTCCCGAAGATGCCGCCGCGCGCCCCACAACGCCCAAACGCAAATCGCCATGTAGCCGCCGAACATCTGCTCGTCCACATACGGAAAGCGCGGCTGATCCGCCGAATAACCGAACGACGCCCCCGCCACTTTTTCCATGCGCCAGAACAAAAAGAAGAACCAGCAGCTGAACAACAGGTCCACGGGCAGCAGATAGCCCAGCCCGATGATGAACGGAAAGATCGCCAGGGGCGTCCAACCGATGGCGTTCCAGGGCGCGGCGGGAAACCACTGCGCGGCGTCGTAGCCGTTGAACGTCATCGCCGGGATGCCGGGAAACAGAAAATGCAGGCCATTGACGAAGTTCAGCCCGCCTGCCAGCGCGAACCCCATCCAGAACACGCGCGAGCGAAACAGACTGCCGCTCTCCTCGGTCATCGCGAGCGGCAGCTGCACCATCGGGTAGGTCAGGCGTTCTTTTTCCGTCCACTGCGCCCGCAGCATGGTATTGCAGCAGGCCATGACCCACAACAGAACCAGAATGAAGGCCGTCCAGCACGTGATCGGCAGCAGCCAGACGCGCAGGTTTTCCCAGCGGTACAGGCTGGAGTTGCCCAGATAGTAGCCCTTCAAAGCGTGGGGACCGCGCACGGTGAGCCAGGGCGGGAGAAACGCCCAGATGGATTGCTGCCAGCCGTTTTCCGGCGTGGCGAACCAAAAGGCGTGCGGCATCAGGGTCACGAGCGGCGAGAGGAAGTCCACGCCCGCCATCGCCGTCGCCAGGGAAAGCATACTGAAGACGGTAAGCAGCTCGCCCTGCCGCAGGGCGGCTTGCGGGCGCGTGCGGCGAACCAGAAAATTGCCCGCCGTCAGCAGCGCGAGCGAGAACACGGCGGTAAAAAAGAGGGACAGCGTGGTGCTGAACGCGCGCCCGTCCACCCGCTCCATCAGGACGACCCAGACGATGTTGGGCGGGATCAGCGTCAGCCCGATGACAACGGCGCGTCGAGACACGCCGCGCGGGGAGGCCGACAGCGCGTCCGTTTGCGGGACGTCCTTTCCTTCCTGAGGCTGCGGCGGGGCGTCGGCATCCTGACGGCTGGTTTGCGAAGGGTTCATGGTTGAAAGCGAACTTCGTTGGGGCCAGGCAAGGAAGCGCCCTTGCGCCGGGCCTATAAAAGACCCGGCAGGGAGGCGCGGGGCTTTGTGCGGGGCTATAAAAGCCCCGGCACGGAGGCAAACAAGTTCGCGCGCTTCGCTGGCCGTCCTCGCGGACGGGACACCGAGCATCGTTGAAACGTTTATCGCTCCTCACGGTTGCAGCGGCATTTTGGCGTGTTCGTCTTTGCGTACTCTCTGTGCCTCGGTGTCTCTGTGGTTCAAACCCGAACGCAGCCACCCTGACTCAACCACCTTTTGGCGCGAACCTTGTTACGTCCGCGAAGACGCCCAGCGAAGCGCGCCGAAGGCCTCCGTGCCGGGGCTTTTATAGGCCCGGCGCAAGGGCGCTTTCAGAATAAGGCGTTTATAGCCCCGGCTTGCTCACGCGGCCCGCTTCCGATGCGGAACGATTTTTGCGTTGATGCGCGCGTTCGGCGAGGGGGACGGCCAGATCGCGAAAGCCGCCCTGCATCAGGTCGTTGGCGACGCCCAGCAGCACGGCGGGCGCGTCCGGCGGCTGGCCCTGCGCGAGACTTTGATACCGCAGCGCTTCCTCGACCTCGCCATGCCGGGCCAGCAAGCGCGCCAATCGCCCGGAACGCGCGCGGTCTTGCGGGCGAGCCAGAGCGTTGCTGCGAAGCCGAAGCCGCTCCGACAAATACGCCTGCCGCCCCTGCCAGACCGTCTGCCACTGCCGCGCTTCTTTCGGGCGGTTCAGTCGGCGGTACAGCGTCGCCAGATTATGCGGCGCAACCGTGTCGAAAACGTCGCCCTGCGCGGCAAGCGTCAGCGGTTCGATTGCGTCGGCGTAAGCGCGGCGGCGGGTGAGGGACAGCCCCAGCAGCAACGATGCTTGCGGCGACCGGGCATCGAGCGCGCGGGCGAGGCGCGCTTCCGCTTCGGCCTGCGCCGCCTGTTCCAACGGCCTGCCGCTGTCGAGCAAATACCGGGCGAAAGCGCGGTGCGCGTCGGCGCGGTCGGGAGCGAGGGCAAGGGCGCGCTCATAAACCGCGCGGGCCTCGTCCGGCGACTGCTCGGCCAGCAGGCTCGCCAGCCGCAATTGATCGTCCACGTTGGTCGGACGCAGGGCGGCGGCGCGGGTCGCGGCCTCCAGCACGCTTCGCTTGTCGGCGGAAAACTCGCCCCGCGCCCCGGCCAGCGCCGCCCACCCTTCCGCAAGATTAGCGTCCAGCGCGACGGCCCGCTCCAATTCCTGTTGGGCGCGCGGCCCGGAATGGGTCGCCAGATACAGCTTGCCCAGCAGCAGATGCGCGCTCGCCAGGTTGGGGTGCGTTCCGACAAACTGCGATAATTGCTGAAATGCCTCGTCGGTCTGCCCGTTCGCCACCTGCGTTTGCGCCAGGGCGTCCCGAAACGCCGGGGCGTCCGGGTTCAGCTGCACGGCTTTCAGCAGGAGGGGCAGCGATTGGGCGAACTGTTTTTGGGCGTTCAGACCCAGCCCCGTCGCGTAAAGCAGCGGATAATCGCCCTCGCGCGCGGCGGCGTCGCCGTTCGGCCCGCACGCCTGCGTCATCTGCGCCAGCGTCAGGCGCGAACGCCGCCAGCGCTGATACGCCGGGTGGCGCGGAATGGCCCAGGCCAGCAGAACGAACGCGCCCAGGGCCAATGCCAGCCGCAATCCTGAACGTCGGTTCATCGCAGGCGGTTACTTCTTTCCTTGCTGCGCGTTCACCTTCGCCTGAATGTCGGCAGGCATCGTCTTCATGGCCTGGTCGCGATTGGTGGCAGGCGGGGTGGCGGGGGCGTCGGAAGCGGCATTGCCGGAACAGCCGGACAGCGGCGCGACGGTGCAGACCAACAAAACCAGGCGAAACAAAGACTTCATTTTTTTCACGGCAGGCAGTTCCTTCTGAAATGTGAAAGAGGTCGAAACGGAACGAAATCGAAACGGGGGCAGACGAATTTTGATTCCTCCGTCCGCCCCCTGTGTCGGCATAGCGCTGCAATGTGTCCTGCGCTACGGCGTGTCGCGGATCGGGTCGGTCTTGACGTCCTGCTTGTCGCTGTTATGCTCGAATTTGGCATGGCTGTCGGCGAAGACGAAGTTGTTGCCGCCCATGTGCCGCGCGCAAGACTCCGAATCGAAGCCGGGCGTGATCCGCATCAGTCCGCCGCCTTCCTCCTCGTTGGCGCAGCCGTGCATCTTACTCAGGCGAACGCGGTTCAGCGTGTTGAACTTGTGAATGCCTTTTCCCTTCGTGCCGCCATCATCGGCGAAACTGCCGAAGCCGACGGGCTGATCGGAAACGATGTCGGCCATAAAATAGGTATCCGCCGGGAACGTCAGAGCCGCCAGCGCGACCGGTGTCTGCGGGCGGTTATAGGGCGGCCAGGTCAAGTCGGTATTGATGCCGTAGCTGCCGGGCCACACCTTGCCCCACCAGTCTTCCAGCGGGTTCGAGGTCGTGTCGGTGTTCAGACCCAGTTTGGGGTTCGGGTCGGAGGGACAGCTGAAGACGTTCTTGTTCTTCACATAGGGGAAGAGTTGAAATTCCCACAGGACGTAGCCTTTGTACAAGCGTCCATCCGGCATGATCGCCTGATGGGGCGTACCGTCGTCGCGCCAGCCGGCGAAGGGAAAGGTTTCGTCGTAATCCTGCACGTACATTTGCAGGCTGGTTCCGATCTGCTTCATGTTGCTGAGACAGGAAATGGCGCGGGCTTTCTCGCGGGCCTGCGCGAACACGGGGAAGAGAATCGCCGCCAGAATCGCGATGATGGCGATCACGACGAGCAATTCGATCAGCGTAAAGCCATTTCGAGACGGGGTTCGCATTCGAGACATGGTTCGCTCCTTAGCCGGGACAGAGTGTCAGTGATGGAACAATCAAAAAACAATCAAAAGAGGAAACAGAAAGAGAGCGTGATAAATTCCTGACAATCGCTTTTGCGCGGATCGCTTTTGCGCTGCAGGACGCTTGCACAACAAGGCGCGAAATTCTCCTTTCTCGGTTCGGTCTCGCGTTTCGGATCGCTTCGAGCCGCGAGAGCGCGGCGCGCAGGGAACGCAGGGCGTCGCCGGCGCGCTCGGAAGACAGTGCGTCTCTTCAGAACACGTCGGGTCAGCGGCTCGACGACTCGCGAATGAGCAGATGCGACGGCAGCACGCAATGCTGCAGCGGGCGCTCCGGGTCAATCATGCGCGCCTGCAATAATTGCCAAGCCTGCGCGCATAGCGCGTCTACGGGCGGCTCGATAGTGCTGAGAGGGCATTCCAGATATTCCGTATCCTCGATGTTGTCACAGCCCACCAGCAGCACGTCTTTGGGAGCGCGCAAGCCCAGATCGCACAGCGCGCGATAGCCGCCAATCGCCATGTCGTCGCAGAGGAAGAAGATGCCGTCGGGACAGCCCTTCGCCGCAACGTAATTTTTCAGACCCTGCCGCGCTTCCGCCCGGTGGGTGTCCTGCATCACGACAAATTCCGGCGACAATCCCGCCGCCTGCATGGTCTCCACGTAAGCGCGAAACCGCCCCTCGTGCATCCCGTTGCCCCACTCATTTACGGCATACAGAATACGGCGGCAGCCCGCCCCGACCAGATGCCGAATGGCTTCGAGCGCGCCGGGATAGTAGTCCACCTTCACCGAGTCCGTGCGCGCGGTGGTGTACGCGCCGAAGCTGACGATGGGCGTGTGGAAACCGGGATTGTAGTCCAGGTACGCCTCCACCGTGTCGAACCATTCAAAAGCCAGAATGCCGTCTACGGGCCATTGCGCCAGCAGGGTATCCTGAACACCTGCGGCGTGAACGTTGGGAAACGGGCCGACAATCGTCTCGTAGCCTGCGGCGCGCGTATATTTTTCGGCCTGGTACAGAGTCCGGGCGACATAAGGAACCGAAGTGGCGTGCGCCCACACGCCGATAACGTGCGTGCGTCCCGTGACGAGCGCGCGGGCCGCCCGATTAGGACGATAGCCCATTTCGGTGGCGACGGTGCGAACGCGCTGCCGGGTCGCTTCCGAGATGTAGGCGCTTTCCCGGTTGTTCAGAACCCGCGAGACGGTCGCCGGGGAAACGTTCAGTTGGCGGGCGATGCTTTCGATGGTGACGCGCACGCGATAACCTCAATTCGAGTGACGGCAAACGTTTGCTGTGGTTCATAATAACATGGAAATTTTCCCCTGTCAAGGGATTCACTTACTTCAAGGTTACAATTTTGCTTGGAGTGGCAAAAATATTTGGCGGAGCGGGGTGAAATGGCGCGAAGGGAACGCAAGGGGAACAAGCAAAACGCATCTTACGCAGGCGAGCGTTGGCTGGAACTGAAAACGCCCCGCACGAAAAAAACCAGCGTTGGCCGGATTTGCCGGGGGTTGAAAACGCCTCGCCAACACAGGGTGGCATTGCCGGAGGTTGAAAACCCCCGGCAGGGAAAAGCAAGCGTCCTACGGACGCGCAATTCGCTCATGCCAGCAACGCGCGCCAACATAGCAGGCCGGGAGGAGAGGGCAAGCGTTACAACGACGCAACGCCGCGTCTGAAAGACGCCTGCACTTTGTTGCCGGGGGTTTTCAACCTCCGGCAACCGCGCTACCCTTTTGCGCCGGGGGCAAATTTCGGCAAACCGCTCGGTCATAGGATGAGCAGTTCGCCTGCATAACATAAGATGATTTGGACTAATCGTCGTGGGGGGTTTGCCTGGGCAGGCGGGGCAGACGCCGGGGTTCGGGCGGCAGCAGGCGCTCAAGCGTATCGTCTACGGTAATGATGCCCTGCAAACGGGCGTCCGGGTCGAGAACAGGGACGGCGAGCAGGTTGTAGCGGGCGATGACGTGGGCCACGCGGTCGGGCGTGTCGTCGGTATAAACATGGATGACGTTGGGAGTCAGGATGGATTGCACCGGCGTTTCGGGCGGCGCGATAATCAGGTCGCGCAGGGAAAGCACGCCGACCAGCCGGTCTTCGGCGTCGAGGACGTACACATAATAAATCGTTTCGGCGCGGGGGGCGAGTTGGCGCAGGCGGTCAATCGTCTGCGCGCAGGTGAGCGATTGGGAAATCGCGACAAACTCCGTTGTCATAAGCCCGCCCGCCGTGTCTTCGTCGAAGGCGAGCAAGCGGTGCAGGGGCGCGGCGTCCTGGGGCGTCATGTGCGCGAGAAGCTCGGCGGAACGGCGCTGAGGCAGATCGTCGAGCAGGTCGGCGGCCTCGTCGGGTTCCATCTCTTCGAGCAAATCGGCGGCCTGGCGGTCGTCGAGCTGCTCCAGGATTTCGCGCTGCACGTCGGGCTGCATCTCTTCCAGAGCGTCGGCGGCGGTTTCGAGTTCCAGGGTCTGGAAGATTTCGGCGCGGTCGCGAGGATGCAGCTGCTCCACGATGTCGGCGATGTCGGCGGGATGCAGCTGGGCCAGCTTATCATGGGGAACTTTGAGGCGGAGCGGGCCGGGCGTCTGGCCGGGTTCCAGCGTCTGCACGTCATCCCACGCGATGAGCTGGGCGCGCAGCGGGCGTCCCAGGCGGCGGGCGAGGGCTTCGACCGTCTGGCTGAACGGGCCAAGCCGACGGAGCGTGGCGCGCAGCGAAGCGTCCACGCCGACGACGCAATAGGTCTGCCCGCATTCGGCAAGGCGGATGTCGGAGACGCGAACCACGCGGTAATCATACACGTCCACGATTTGCTGATCGAGAACGTCCCGTCGCAGGCGCAGGGCGGCGGGGTCAGGCGCAATATCGGGCAGGCTTTCCAGCGGCTGGCGCAGGCGCAGAGGGCCATGTATCCGCCCGGTTCCCTGCGGGCCTTCCGGGTCGGGCGTGAAGGCGACGGCCTCGTAGGGCAGCGCGCGTTCTTTGCCCTCGACGCGCACCAGAAAAGCGGTGAGGGCGGGAAAGCGCAGTCCGGGCGCAGCGAGAACGTCATGCACCCTGCCGAGGGGCCGACCGTCCGAGGCGAGAACCGGCTTGTCGAGGATTTGGGTCAGGTATTTCATCCTGCGGTTAGTATACCCGCAGCGACGAAACGTTTTTTGTCGGCGGCAAGCCAGATTGCGCGCGGGTCGCCTCGCTCTGCGCGCGGTCGCGATTGGCAGCGCCATGCGTCCGGCGCGCCCGCATTGGCGAAGCGTTTTTGCGTTCGTGTCCAGCGAAGGCGGGCGCGGGGCTTACGCGGCAGGCAAAAAAAATGCCGGACTGGGGAAGTGTCCGGCAAAGGGCGCGTCGTGGAGACAGCCGCCCTGAATGCGAGAAAAGGAGGTTGGTCGCTCGGAGAGTGAGCGCACGATTATGAGTCTACAGGGCGGGCGTTAAGAAAACGTTAAGGTCGTATTAAACTTGCGTTAAACCTCGACTGGTTCGCAAAAATTTGACGATTTTTTTGTTTTTCGTCTGCCCGGCTCCAGGTCGCGCCCAATAAACCTTTTCCGCCTACATCGCAGCCCGGCTGAAATCCCGTTTTGGAAGCGCGTTCGCAAAAACAAAACCGGGCGCGGCGTCACGAGGGCGCGCTCGTTTCCAACTCAAGCTCTTTCTTGAGCAGACGCTTGACGACTTTGCCGGTCGCGCCGCGCGGCAGGGTCTCGCGAAACAACACCTGACGCGGCGTCTTGTAATTGGCGAGACGCTGACGGCAATGGGCGGCCAGTTCGCGCTCGGTGACGGAAACGCCGGGCCGGGCGATCACGACCGCTGTCACCGCCTCGCCCCTGGCGGCGTCCGGCAGGCCGATGACCGCGCAGTCGGCAACGGCAGGATGGGTCAGCAGGACGTCTTCGACCTCGCGGGGATAGACGTTCAGGCCGGACGTGATGATCATGTCCTTTTTGCGATCCGTGATAAAAACGTAGCCGTCCGCGTCCTGACGACCCACGTCGCCCGTATGATACCAGCCGCCGCGCATGGCTTCCCGCGTGGCTTCCGGCTGGTTCCAGTATCCCAGCATCACATTATCGCCGCGCACGACGATTTCACCGATAGCGTCGGCGGGCAAAGGTTGGTCATTGTCGTCGAAAATGGCGATTTCCACGCCGCGCATCGGCGGGCCGACGCTGCCAACCTTGCGCGGCCCGTCGAGCGGATTGACCGACGTGACCGGGCTGCACTCGGTCGGCCCGTCGCCTTCCAGAACCGGGGCGCCGAAGCGTTGTTCGAGGGCTTCGAGGGTGGCGGCGGGAAGCGGGGCGCCGCCGGAGACGAGCATTCGCAAGGCGGGCAGTTCGGGCATCGGGTCGGGCGCGGTTTGCAGCAGGGCGTGGAAAATGGCGGGAACGGCGGGCAAAATCGTCACCTTATGCCGCTGCAAAGCGTCCCAGGCGCGGGCCGGAACAAAATTTTCAAGCAGGACGCTCCGGCAGCCGCCGCCAATCGCGACATTCATGCAGACGGTCGCGGCGAAGGCGTGAAAGAGGGGCAGAACCGTCAGCAGGCAGTCATCGGGCAGAAAATGCAGCGTATCCAAAACTTGTTCGACGTTGCGGGTCAGGTTCTTGTGCGAAAGCATCGCGCCCTTCGGCCGTCCCGTCGTCCCGGACGTATAAATAATGACGGCGCAATCGTTTTCGTCGCGCGTCGGGTTTAATTCCGCGCCGTTCTGGTCGAAAGTTCCCCCGTTTTCTTCGCCTGACCCGCTTTTCGCAGCATCTTCGCTGGCCTGCAGAGCGAGGAGCGCCCGCCCGCGTTCCATCAGCGCGTCCAGCGGCATCGCCCCGGAAGCCGCCGCGCTCGCCGTTGCGTCTGTTATGTCTTCGTCCGCCACAACGACGAAACGCAAACCCGGCAAATTCGCGCGGGCGGCTTCCACGCTCGGCAGCAGCGGCGCGACGGTCACGACAAGCGTCACCTGCGAGTCGCCCCAGATCATTTCGAGTTCGGCGGGTTTGAGGAGCGGGTTAGCGGGAACGGCAATCGCCCCGATACGCGTGGCCGCATAATAGGCCACGACGAACGGCGGACAGTTCGGCAGCAGCAACCCGATTTTGTCGCCGGGAACGATGCCGACCGCGCGCAGACCCTGCCCCAGCGCCTCGACCTGCGCCCGCAGCGCGGCGTAGGTAGTCATCTGGTCGCGAAAAA
>JBBRNU010000097.1:0-10614 GCA_038230115.1 Chthonomonadales bacterium
ACAACGTCGTCAAGCACGCCTCCGCGCAAACCGTAACCATTCGCCTCGAAACGACCAACGAAACCGTCACGCTCACGATCCAGGACAACGGCAAAGGATTTACCATGCCTGCGCCCGCCCTGGAGCGCGCCGAAATCGGGATGCCGCGCCGACTGGGCCTTGCCATCATGCGCGAGCGCGCCGAGGCGCACGGGGGCTTGGTTCATCTGGTAACTTCGCCGGGCGGCGGAACGCTGGTGGAAGCCGTCCTGCCTTTATGCAGGGAGGCTGCAGGGAGGGGCATTCCATGAGCCGACGGATTCGCATGGTTATTGCCGACGACCACCAGATTGTCCGGGAGGGGCTGCGGATGCTCTTGTCGGAAGAACCCGACATGGAGGTGGTTGGCGAGGCGACGAACGGGGCCGAGGCCGTCGCGCTGGCCGAAACCTTGCAGCCGGATGTTGTCTTGATGGATTTGCTGATGCCCGACATGGACGGGATCGAAGCGACGCGCTGTATTCGCGAGCGGAACCCCGGCTGCTACGTTCTGGCGCTGACCAGTTTTGCGGACGCCCAGAAGGTGCAGGACGTGATTCGCGCGGGCGCGACCGGCTATCTGCTCAAAGACGTGCTGAGACCCGAACTGCTGAACGCCATTCGCGCCGCCGCCGAAGGCCGGCCAACGCTCCACCCCGAAGCCCAGCGCCATCTGATGCGGCAGGTCACGGAACCTTCCGCCCCGCAGCCGTTCGCGCACCTGACCGAACGCGAGCGCGACGTCCTGGGCTTGATCGCTACAGGGCGCAGCAACAAAGAAATCGCGGCGGCTATTCACCTGACCGAAGGAACGGTCAAGAACTACGTCAGCGCCATCCTGCTCAAAATTGATGTCGCCGACCGGACGCAGGCCGCCCTGTACGCGGTCAGGCACGGACTGATTGCGAACGAGTGAAACAGCCGCAAACAGACCGTCCCGCATGGGGACAGGGACGGTCTGTTTGCGCCGACCGCGTCGCGGCGGTTGGCCTGTGGCGAAGCCGGCGTTCGCGAATAGCGTGAACCCTCGCTCGCGCATTCGTGGAAACGTCCGGCAGGATCGCTGGCGCGTTCCGCGTTGGTTCGTCAACGCCTGCGGCGTGTGAGCAGCCCCATCCCCGCCACGCCAACCCCGCTCAACATGGCCCAGAAGCCGGGTTCGGGAACTGCCTGCAGACTGCCGAAAAGACCGTGTTTTTCGTCCTCGATGCCTGCTGAGAAGTACAGTTGATTACGAACCCCGCCCTGCCCTCCATTGCCGAACAGGATTTCCCACAGGCCGTCCACGGCGATAGGGTTTCCGCTTGGATCGTCCAGCAGGCCCAGAAAGGCTCCGGTCACGGGGTCAAATGCATTGATGTAGCCCGGCCCCAACGCCGCGTCGCCGTCGTTGAAGTTGCCGATGAGCAGGGCGTTGCTGAACTTGCCGAAATCAACCGGAGCCTGCGCCATCCCCCAGGGATTGAGCAGCGTGCCGCCGGTCGCGAAACGGCGGACGAACGCGCCATCCGTATTGAAGACGCTGACCGCGCCCCCCGGCCCGCGAAAATCGGCGTAGGCGACGTAGAGTTGACCGCCGATATTCTGCACGTTGAAGGGCGCAAAGCCCGCAGGAAGCGCGGGGTCGGTGAAACTGCCCGCCAGCGTGACTTTGTTGAAGCCGCTGTCGAAGACATCCACTTTTCCTGTCATCGGACTGGCGGCGTAAAGGAAAGCGCTGCCGCCCGATTGGCCTTTGCCCAGCCCGGTATACGGCTTTCCGGTTCCCGGATGCGCGGTCACGGCGCCGGTTCCCTGCGCCGGGTTCCAGGCGTACAAGTTGCCGTCCAGACCGCCGAAGAGGAAGCGACTGGGGCCGCCGGAAATCGCAAAACCTCCGCCGCCATTGAACACCTGCCCGCTGATCGGGCCGGGGGTATGGACGACCAGGGGCGCGACGCTTGCCGCCCCGGTAGCGCCGTTCACGTTGTAAAGCGTCGCCGTGTTGGTTCCGGCATTGGCGGACCAGAACGCGCCGGTGGGGCCATAAGCGACCCCCCAGGGATTGACCAGGTTGGAATCGTGGATTTCCGCCAGACCGGGAATGTCGGACACGATGTTGCGCTGGAGGAATTGCGCCTGCACGGACGCGGGCAGCAGGGCGGCGACGCTGGCGGCGACCGCGAGCAGCCCCCGTCGCGCGACGCGCGGCTGCGATTTTGAAGGTTCCTTCATTGAGACTTTTCTCCTTTGGTTGGCGCGACGCCGCGCCGGGTTGTACCTTTGTCGGAAGACGCTTTCCCCTGAATATAGGGAAGCGCTATCGAACAATTGAATGTACCCTGGCTCTCGAGAATTGTCTCTATTTCTACCCTTGCCATTCGTCACGAGAAAGCCGGTGACATTCGGCATGGACAGCCCCTGCCGCACGTCATGTTCAATATCATGAGACCAAAAAAGAGGGCGATAATAGGGTTATGACCGCTTGCATTCCGTAAGACCAGGGCGTCGCAAGGCGGGCTGAAGGGGTTTCGGACTTCGTGAGGGTCAAACGCGCGGCGCGAAGGGACGCCGAAGCGGAAACGGCTCCCTGCACAAGACGCGCCCCGCAAAGCGACCGCGTCTTGTGCAGGCTCGCCCGCTAAAGTTGCCTGCGCTTCCGTCCGAAAATAGGCCACGAAAAAAACCGGCCTGGATACGCCCTATATCACCTTGGCGTATTGATAAGCGTCTCCGCAATTTGGGAAGCAGCGGGGCGGCGCCGCGTTTTGGGGAGCGACCGGTATGGGCAATGATCGCCGCAACGGCAGACTGGAATTGAAATACAATTCGGATCGAACGCAGGCATTGGCGACAATTCATCCCCCTTCCGGGGGCGGCGAAGCCGTCACTGCGACGGACGTTCTGGAACGGCTGGAGCGCATGGGCGTCAGTTACGGTTATCGCGAGCAGGCGATCCTCGCTGGCATCCATGACGTGGCGCGCACGAAGCAGATGGTTCGCGACATTGTCGTGGCGCAGGGAACCGTGCCGCAGGACGGCGAGGACGCCAAAGTACGCTTCCATTTGTCGCCGGACGCGCTCAATCGCCCGCTTCCCCGGCGTAAGGGCGGCTCGCTGCCCGACTGGTTCGCCTTCGACCCGGCGCAAATGGTGACGGCGGGGCAGGAAATCGCGACGATTGTTCCCGCGCAGCCCGGCATTCCTGGCAAAACTCTGACCTGGCCCTTGCAGCCCATCCCGGCCCGCCCCGGCAAGCCCGCCTCTATTGGCGTCGGGCAGAACGTGCAGATTTCCGACAATGGCCTGTCGCTATGCGCCCTGCACGATGGCATTGCGTACCTGCAAAACGCCACGCTGATGGTGTACGCCCTGCGGCGGGTGACGGCTCCGATCACGGGCGGCGAACACGCTTTTCCGATGGGCGCAACCCTGCTGGCGGGCGCGTGCGGCGCGCGGATTACGGCGGGTGATTTCGCGGCGATACAGGGACTGGCGCAGACGACGACGATCCGCGCGTTCGGCGACGTGTTTTTGGAGCAGGCGGCGAACTGCGAGATTGTCGCCGCCGGGGATGTGTACGTGACCGGCGGTCTGACCAACTGCCTGATCAACACCCGCCGAAAAGTCATCGCGCTGGACGCCGCCGTCATCGTGGGCGGAACGATTTGCGCGGCGGGCGGCGTCGAGGCCGTGACCCTGGGAGCCGCCGATTTTACCGCGACCGAAGTGCAAACCGGCGTGGATCGGTATTTTGAAGTGCGGCAGCGCGAGATACAGGAGGAAATGGCGGCGTGCGAGGCGAACATCGTTCGCATCAGTCAGACGCTCAAGCCCTTCGCCGCGCTGGCCGTCCACGATAACCTGCCCGACGACAAGCGCGTCCTGCTGCAAAAATTGCAGGCGCAGAAGCGCACGCAGGAAACGCGCCTGCGGGAACTGCACAGCGAGCGGCGAACGCAGGCAATTCTTGCCAAAGAAAAACTTACCGCCGTCGTGACCGTAGCGGATACAGTGCATCCCGGCGTCTGGATCGGGGTCGGCCAGGCGGCCACGCAGGTCGAGTCGCCAATGCAGGCGATGCGTTTTTCCGAGGCGAAAGTCGGGAAATCCGTGATCGCGGAGCCGTTGACGCGGGCGCGAGCGGCCTGAACCGGCGGCGCAATCGCGGGCGCGGGGCAGGACGACTGCGCTTTTGAAAAGGCGGCGCGAACGCACTTACCGGCCCAGGGCGATTGCGTTGGCCTGACGGCGTGGCGTAGGGCGCGGAGCGGCTGACGAAACGGGAGGAACCGGTGGAAACTCGCTTCAAACTCACGCGCCTCGTGCGAACGCAGTCGTCCGAAATTTATCTGGTCTGGGACGGCGAGAAGCGTGTCGGCCAGGTAGATATTCATTTCGCGCACGACACCATTCATGCCACCGTCATTTTCGAGGCCGACCTGTCGGTGGGCGAAGAGGAAGAACTGCTCGCGCAGATTGACGACGACATCGTTTCGTCGTACCTGCCCCGCTTCGAGCGCGAGGATTTCGTCGCCCATGTCTTTCGCGGCGAGGAGATCAGCCGTTACACGGATTGTTCCGGCGCGATGGACGACATGGAAGACGACGAGGAGCGGGAGGAATAGCCCGTGACCCCGGCAGACGATTCCGAAACCTGGTCGCCCGACCTTGCCGCGCGGTCGCCCGACCTTGCCGCGCGGTCGCCCGACCTTGCCGCGCGGTCGCCCGACCTTGCCGCGCGGTCCGCCCCCGCCTTCAGTCCCGACACGACCCCGCCCGCGCGCCGCCGTCCGCCCCTGACGCCCCCGAAACAGGGGACGCCGGAACCGATTGCCGCGCTCAACCGCGTTCGCATTCAAGAGTACGCACTGTCCTGGGCGGAGCGCGAACCCCTCGTGGACATTCGCCGACACTGTCCCGACGTCGTCATCAACGCGCGCGTCTGCCCCTATCTGCGCCGCACGGTCGCCGACATGGTGAACCGGGCGCAGGCCAGTCTGGAGCCGGGCTGCAAACTCCGGGTCGGCTCGGCGATGCGTACCCTGAGCGCGCAAAAGGGCGGCTGGGACAGCTACTACCAAAAACTTCGCGAGCAGCATCCCGACTGGCCGCTTTCGGCCCTGCGCCGCGCCACCAACAAATATTTCGCGCCCTACGACGTGAAGGCTCCACCCGGCCATTGCACTGGCGGGGCCATTGATGTCGGTCTCCTGGACGCGGAGGGAAATTCGCTCGACATGATCGCGCCGACCGAGGGCTGGCAGGCCGCGTACACGTGGAGCGACAAGATCGGCCCGGAAGCCAAAGCGAACCGAATGCGGATGGTCGAGGCGATGCTGGGCGCGGGCTTCTCGAACTGCCGGGACGAGTACTGGCACTACTCGTATGGCGATTCGGCGTGGGCGGCGCGCGTGGGCGAGCCGGAATGTCCGTATGGCTGGACGTACCCGCCTATCGCGATAGAAATGGAAGCCGTTGCAACGGCAGGCGAAACCGGGCCGGGAGCCGGAACCGAAGCGGCAGGCGCGGACAGGCCGTTCGTGAAGATTGCGGAAGCGGACGTGGAAACGGCGCGCGACTCGCAGGGCCGTCCCCTGTCGGCAAGCGCCGTGATTACGTCTGCGAACGGGGCGGAGGTCTTTGCGGCTGACAACGACGGCCCGCGTGTTGGCGAGACAAACGCCGAGCCTTCCTTCCTGACCGGGCGGGTCGGCGTCTTCTGGGCCAACGGCGTTCCGGTCACGCTCCGTCTGGGCGACGGCCGGGTCGCGTCAAACCGGCCCGTCACGTTTTATCTGGGCGACGACAGCGACACCCCGACCTGGCGTCCGCTTTTGGAAAGCGAAGTGGAACGGCTCGCCGACGGTTTTCAATTGCGTTTCGCGCCGACTTCCGACCGCGTTTTCCTCGTGGATCGCCTGCCCGCCCCGCCGCCTGACAAGGATGAACCTTCCGGCGCGTAAGGCGGCGAGACCCTCGCGATGCAAAAAAGCGGCCCGGCGTCCGTCGCCTGATGTGAACGACCTGCCTGTCGCGTAACGGGAACGAACCTTTGCCCGCCGGTTCGATGCGATCGCCGCTATCCATTGGCCGCAAAAAGTGCAAGGGCCGCAAAAAGTGCAAGGGGCGCAAAAAAGCGCAAGGGGCGCAAAAAAGCGCAAGAGGCGCAAAAGGAAGTCACACAATGCCAGCCAGCGCCGATGCCGCCGAACTGCTGAAGTCGCGGAAGACGGAAGACCGGGTGCGCGGCGTGAGCCTGGCGCGGCGGCTGCCCGCAGGGGCGCGGCAAAGCCTGCTGCTCGACGCGCTGGGCGACAAGGCCAACTACGTGGCGACCCTCGCGGCGGAGGCGCTGGGCGAGGACGCCGATGAGACCGCCCTGCCCGCCATGCGGGAGCGGTTCGATTATTTGATGGCGGACGGCCCGAAGCGCGATCCGGGCTGCCACGTTCGCGCGCACCTGGCGTTCGCGTTCGGCAGACTGGAATACGCCTGGGCGACGGATGCGCTGCGGGCGGGCCTGCGAACCGTGCAGGTCGAGGCCGTCGGCGGCGTTCCGTTCGATACTGCCGCCCATTTGCGCGCCAATTGCGCCCTCGCCCTCGCGCAAATACAAGTTTTGGACGCCCTGCGCGACATCGCCCTGCTGCTGTTCGATACCGACGGCAGCGCATCCGGCGCGCTCCTGCCCGACCCGACCGCGACCCTGGAGGCGCGGAAAGCGGCGGCGCAGGCGCTGGCCCGGTTGGGCGACCGCAGCGCGCTGGTTCCGCTCGCCCTCCGCCTGACCTATCCGCAGGACGAACTTGCCGAAGTCTTGCAGGAGTGTATGCAGGCCGTCGTCGAACTGGAAGACCCGCGCGCTCTCGAACTGCTGACGCCGTATCTGCGCCACGAGGATGAGAATCTGGCCGCTTACGCCGCCCTCATGATCGCCCAGACCCGCGCCTCGGAAGCCCTCGCCCTCCTGCGCGAAACCGTCGAATCGCTGTCTGGCTCGCCCCTGCGCGCCGTGCTGCTGGCCTTCCTGACCCTGCGAAGCGACGCGGCCTTCGACGCCCTGTACGCCCTTGCTGGACACGCGCGCGAGGACGTGCGGCTGGCGCTCGTCGAGACATTAGCGACAATGCGCGAGGCGGCCAGTCAAGATTGCCTGCGCGGTCTGGCGGGCGAGAAAGAGCGCTCGTCCAAAGTGCGGCAGGCGGCCCGCCGCGCCCTCGCCGAAACGGGCTGAACCAGGCATTGCACCCAAACTTTTCGCTTCGCGGGAAAGTGGCAAACTTAAAAATAACTCGCTTACGAAACGGAAGAATATAGCAAGCGGGTAGATAGTGACAAATTTTTAGAGCCTTTTATTCTAACCAGACAAATGGGTATTGACAACTAGACAAGAGTCGTGTAATATGTGTAAATGTGTTCACATGAAAGGCTTAACAAACATGGGCGAAGATGAAATCACCATAACGCTAACTGGCAAGACAGAGTTTATATCTGTCGGATCATTTTTGGAAGTGGTGCAAAATTCTCTCGGCATCCTTCGAGAATTGGATGCCGCTATTTCAGGTCACAGCGCAAGCGTTAAGTGGCGCATTAGTGCTGCCAGTCTCAATAGTCCATTAGCTGTTACCATCTTTCCAGATAACCCAACCGATATGGGAATTGGACGGGATATACTAAATGATTACACCAAAGGATTAAGGCAAGTAGAACAAGATGATAAGCACGTCCCTTCGCACTTTAACGAGGCGGCGCTTGAATACGCCAAAAAGTTGGTTAGTGTACTGAATGATGACATTACTCGCATCGCCTTCACTACTCCTTGGGACAAACCGGTTGTTCCCTCTCAGCGAGTAGCGGCGAACGTCGACAAGCTGTTGCCCAAAGAACATGACGAATTAGGCACTTTTGAAGGCAATTTAGAAACTTTATCTGTTCATGGCGGCACAACGTTTCTGATATGGGATGTGGTTACTGGCTACCGTATCGAGTGTCGTTTTCCGTCGGATATGTATGAGGATGCGTATGCCGCTTTCACCAAGCGAGTAGCCGTATACGGAAGGATTAGATTTTCCCGACACGGCAAACCAAAATACGTTGTCGTTGAAAAATTGCGGCAATTACGATCACAGAGTGAACTTCCCCAAGCTAAAGACTTGGAGAAAACGCCGCGTAGCGGAGAATGGGTGGTCCGCGATATTGACTGAACGGTACTATTGGGATGCTTGTGTCTTTACATCTCGCCTTGAAAGAACGCCGGGCCGCATTGCGATATTAGAGCATATTACCGACCGGGCTGAAAAGGGAGAGGTTGAAATCGTCACGTCCGCTTTTACGTTAGTTGAAGTGGCTAAGGTAAAAGATGTTGACTCGCTGGAAGACCAGGAACAGATAATTGTCGACTTTTTTGAGAACCCTTACATTATTATCCAACAAGTGGACAGATTTGTTGCCGAACTTGCACGTGACATTTTACGTAACGCAACAAAAATCAAGCCCAAAGATGCAATTCATATTGCGTCAGCGATCCAATCTCGCGCCTCAGTCCTGCATACATACGATAATGACCATCTCATTCCTAAAAGCAAAAGATTTGGCAATCCTCCTCTAACCATAGAGCCTCCGAATTGGAAGGACGGTCAAGCGCCCCTGAGCATCGAAGAAAAATCTGATGCGTGATGGCTTTCTAAATGCACAGGTTCCTGCTGATGAGGTTCAAAGAGCGCCAGAATTTTGATATGACCTGAAGCGGCTGCTTTCGATACCGAACCAAAAGAGGGAGACAACCCGCTGCATCAAAACCTAAACCGAAGATGCTTCGAAGTAGACGCCCGGAACCTCGGTAGTTCCGGGCATTCCTTGTTTTGCGCTTAATTTGACGTATCATTGCCTCATGTGGCGATCATCAGCGACGCGCTGCTAATCACCGGCAGGCGAATTAGCGTATGGAATGACGGAACGCCGGGACGCCAATACGCGGATTTTTCCATTGCGCGAGAGCCGAGCGAGGCAGGAGAATTTTTGCATGGATTTGCGCGCCGCCCTGAAAGCCACCTTTGGGCATGACGATTTTCGCCCGTATCAGGAGGCGATTATCGAGTCGGTTATGGAAGGCCGCGACACGCTGGGCGTCCTGCCGACCGGCGCGGGCAAGTCGCTGTGCTACCAGTTTCCCGCCATGCTCCTGCCCCGCCCCACGCTCGTCGTTTCGCCGCTCATCGCCCTGATGAAAGACCAGCTCGATGGTCTGCCGCCCGAAGTCTATCCGCAGGCCACGCTCATCAACAGCAGCGTGGACGGCGAGGAACTCAGCCGGCGGCTGGGCGGCATCGAAGCCGGGCAGTACAAACTCATTTACGCCGCGCCGGAACGCCTGCGGCAGCAGGGCTTTCTGCGCCTTTTACAGCGCGTCGGGTTGTCGCTCCTGGTCGTGGACGAGGCGCACTGCGTGAGCGTGTGGGGCCACGATTTTCGCCCCGACTACCTCTTCATCCGCAAAGCCCTCGACGCCCTCAACGAAGCGGGACACGCGCCCAATGTTCTCGCCCTGACCGCGACCGCCACGCCGGAAATGCAGTTGGAAATCGGCGCGCAATTAGGGCGTTCGCTGACGGCGATCAACGCGCCGATGTTTCGCCCGAACCTGCGCCTGGAAGTCCTGCGCTGCCAGAACGCCGACGACAAAATGCGCCGCCTGGTGGAAGTCCTGCGCGAAACGCCCGGCGCGGCGATTGTCTACGCCAGTTCGCGGGATCGGTGCGAGCGGCTGGCCCGGTTTCTGAACGAGCGGGGACTGCCCGCCGCGCACTATCACGCCGGTCTCGACCCCGACACGCGCCGCGAAACGCAGGAGCGGTTCATGCTGGGCAAGACCCGCGTGATTGTCGCCACGATCGCGTTCGGCATGGGCGTGGACAAGGCCAACGTTCGGCTCGTGGCGCATTTCAGCGTGTCGGAATCACTGGAAGCCTATACGCAGGAGGCGGGCCGGGCCGGTCGCGACGGCAAGCCCGCGCGCTGCGTGCTGCTGTACGCGCCGAGCGACAAGACGAGTCTGAGTCGGTGGCTGCGGCAGGGCGACATCAAGCTGGCGACCGTTCGGGACGTGTATCGCGCGCTGCAGGCCGCATTGGGCAAGGGCGAGGGAACGATTTCGCCGGGGCAGCTGGTGGCGCAGGCGTTCGGGCAGAACGGCGAGCCGGACGCCGACGCCGGGTCGCAGCTGCGCGTCGCGATCAGCCTGCTGGAGCGGTGCGGACTGGTGGCGCGGCAGCCGGACGCGGGCCGGGATTTGAATATCGCGATGCTCCGCGCGCCCAAAGAGGCGCGGACCGATCTGGAAGCGATTCTAGAGGCCCGCACGCGCCACGCCGAAACCCGGCTGAATGAAATCGTCGGCTACGTCGAGGGCGGGCAGTGCCGTCACGCCACGATTGCGCGGCACTTCGGGCAGGACATGCCGGATTGCGGGGACGCCTGCGACGTCTGCCTGGGCCTGGTTCAGGTTCAATCTGCGCCCGCTGCAGCCTCGGCCCGGCCCGCGATGCCGACGGCGGAAGAAGTCCCGGATTTGGGCCGGGCCATCCTGCAAACCATCCAGTCGCTGCCGTTCCCGAT
>JBBRNU010000098.1:0-10599 GCA_038230115.1 Chthonomonadales bacterium
CGCCGCTCCGCCAAAAAGTTTCAAATCGCGGAGGCGAACGCAACGGAGCGCGCCTTTAGCCCGCATAAGCCTGCGCGCTGTAACGTATCTAGCCCGCGCAGGCGGGCTACGCATTTCAGAACGGGGTTTCAATCCCGTTCTGCCCGGTCGCCGCGCCTGCCAAACACGCCGCCGCGCGGCCTAGCGATTACGCCCGCCCACGCCGCTGAAGCCGATGCCCTCCTGCCCGCCGCGCCTGCCCGCGTTCGGGGGCGCGCTCGAACCGGATGGCGGAACCAGGGACGGGGCGTTGAAGAGCGACAACGGCGCATCTATCGAGTCGGTCTGGCCGACGCGCCGATGGTCGGCGAACACGACGAAACGCACTTTCACCGTTTTGGCGTCCGGGGACAGCGTAAACTCGTCGAGCGGAACCGACAGCGCGACTTGAAACGGCTGGCTGTCGCCCACGACGGGAACCGACTGCGCTACGCTCAACTGCCCGCTCGGATTGGCGAACACGCCGCGCGCGGTCTTGGCCGTCAGGGGAACGCCGGCGGCGTCGTAGAAAAACGCCGCGACGGTTCCGGCTTTGCCCGCCTGTCCCTTGAGGGTTCCGCTCGCCGCCAGCCACAACGCCGATTGCCCTTGCGCGTCCGGCGCGACGCCGCTGACCTCGGCCCGGTCGAATATCACCATATCGGCGAGCGCGGGCGCATTGGCGGCTCCCGGTTCGCTCTCGTCCGGCGGTGCAAGCGGCGCAGGTTGACTGTTGTCGGGCGCGGGCGTCGCGGCATTGTCCGGCAGGGGCGCGGGCGTGAGATTCACCGGCGGCGCGGGTGTTGTCAGCGTCCGGGGCGCGGGCTTTGGGCGCGCATGATTGCGGTTCAAAATCAGGGTCATTATGCCACTGCCAAAAGTTGCAGCCACGATAGACACGACGAGGGCGAGCAGCGCGCCCCGCCAACTACGGTCAAAGCGTTTCGTCAGGATGGAAGCGGGGGCCGATTTCGCGCCGACCGGAGTCGTGACCGCGCCCGAACCGGCCAGTCCCGCCGAAATCGCGCGCGTTTCCTGCGCGCCAGGGTTGCCCGTGCGCCGCTTCTGCGCCTCGGCTTCGGCCAGTTTGCTGGAAATGATGCGCGGGCCGGTCGGAGCGGAAGGCGCAACGGGAGTCAAATTCGCATCCGGCCCGCCGCCCGCCGCCAATCCCGAACCCGCCGACAAATTCTCCTTGCCGGTCAGCGCCTGCGCGTTCAACTCGTCCCGCGTCGCCAGCAGGCGCAGGGCCACCTGGTGAATCGTCGCCGGACGCGCGCCCGCGTCAATCGCCAGACAGTCTTCCAGCAGGCGCGAGAGGGATTCGGGGACTTCCGGGTTGAGAGCGCGGGCCGGAGGAAACTTGAACGGCTGCTCGATGGGATCGCGTCCGGTCAGCAGGTGGTGCAAAGTCGCGCCGAATGCGTACACGTCGGAGCGCGTGTCCGTTTGGTGTCGCCCGAACTGCTCCGGCGGCGAATAGCCCACGCTGCCCAGAAGCGCCGTGTCCTTGATAGCGCCCGGCTGAAAACGGCGCGCGATGCCGAAATCTATCAAACGGACATGGCCGTTCGCCTGTACCATCACGTTCGAGGGCTTCAGGTCGCGAAAAATAATCGGCGGCTCCTGACTGTGCAGATACGCCAGCACGTCGGCCACCTGCAAGCCCCACTCCACGACCTGCGCCACCGGCAGCGGCCTGCCGTCCTGCTCGCGCAGACGCTGCTCCAGCGTGACGCCCTCAATGTATTCCATCACCAGATAAAAGCGGTCGTTTTCGATGAAGGCGTCGGTCACTTTCGGCAGGTTGGCGTGATCGAGCCGGACGAGAATACGGGCTTCCTGCTCGCACTGCTCCAGCGCGGCCTGGTACTCGGCCTCGTTCGCCCGCTGTCCGCGCACCTCCTTCACGGCCACAACGGTCTTCAGCCGCTCGTGTTCCGCCAGATACACGGTTCCCATGCCGCCGCGCCCCAGGGAGCCGCGAATTCGATACCGCGCGTTCAGCAGCGCGCCTTCTATGAGTTCTACCGACGCCATTGCCGTTCTCGCCCCATCCTTCCGCGCCCCGCGCGCCACCGATGCGCCGCGTTCCCGATACGGATAATCACAATAATCATAACACAAGTTTGCCCGCTATGAACAGCGGCGGTTTCTAATTGGCCTCATCCACGCAGGCAATTCGCTTCTTAACCGGGCGGGGCCGGGAGTTGAAAACTCCCAGCAACAAAGTGCAGGCGTCCTCCGGACGCGGCTGCGCGGTGTTGCAACGCTTGCGCTTTCCTCGCGGCCTCCAATGTCGGCGCACGTTTATCGCACAGACGGAGTGTGCGTCCGCAGGACGCCTGTTTTTTGTTGCCGGGGGTTTCAACCTCCGGCCAACGAGCCGTTTGCGTAACATCGGTTTCTAATTCGCCGGGAAACGGACGACCGCGCCGAAGTCGGCAGTGTAGGTTCGGGCGCGCTGCAAATCCACGACGAACCCGCGCGTCGAGTTGGAATACAGAATCAGGTAGTAAACGCCGCCCTGTCCGTCTCTGGCGAGCGCGTGCAGTTCGCGCCAGCCGCCGGTTCGCCAACCGTTGCCCGCGCCCACCTGAATCTCGTGCAGCGGCGTGACGCGCAGGTCGGCGAGAACGCGCAGGGCCGCGCCTTGCTTTCCTTCGGCGGGCATGTCCCAATTCGCGTTCCCGTTCGTTTCGATTTTAGGCGGCGCGGTGAACGCGACTTGCGCCGCGCGTTTTTCCTTGCTCATGACCGCTTCGACTGCCGGACGCAGGACAAGCGAAGGCAGCGCGCCGCTTGCGGTCGTCCAGTCCCGGTAGGTAAATTGGGGGCCGCGATAGGGCGTGGAGGCGGGCAGTTCCAACGCGACCGGGGCGTTGTCGGCGGGCGTGGCGGGCGGCGCGAATCGATAGCGTCCCCGAAACTGCTGCGTGGTCAGCAGGTTCGCCGGATATTGGTACTGCCAGCACCAGAAATCGCGCCCGTTGTCGTTCAGGTAGCACCAGAGCAGCGCGAAGCCGTTTTTGTCTCGCGCCAGAAACCACCCCAGATATTTGGCGAACCCGCGCGGCCCGGCGTCCGTGTGCAAATACGCCAGCGGCGCGCGGCGTTCCGGGGCGTTTCCCAGCGCGCGGCGGGTCAGCGCGCCCGTTCGCCCGTCCCAGGTCAGGCGATACGGCGCGCTGTCGGCGGCAATCGCGCTGTCGGTCGCGCCCCCGGTCTGCGCCGCGACAGGAAGCAAACCTATTTGCAGCAGCATCAGCGCGCCCGCTATCGCCCACGCCCAATCGCTTAGCCGAACCTCTTTGCCGCGCTTTCTCATGTCTGCCCGCCCCTTCCCGCCCGCAATCCGTCCCCGTAGGTTCGCCGTGACGGCCGCCGCCTCCTGCCCAGGCAGGAACTTGGCCCCTTCAACGCGAATTGTTCCGATATAAAAGCGGCGTTCATGCAGGCCGCGCCAGGCCCATCGAAACTGCGTCGAAACGGAGCGAGCGGGACGAGCGGGAGAAGAAACCATGCGGACGCGGCTGGATTATGGAAAAACCGGACTGGAAGTCGAACTGCCCGACGCCAACGTCATCGGCGTTTTAGGCTTATCGCCTGCCACGCCCCTGCCCGACCCGACCGCAGCCGTTCACGCCGCCCTGCGCGAACCAATCGGCGCGCGTTCCCTCGCCGAACTCGCGCGCGGCAAGGAACAGGCCTGCATCGTGATTTGCGACATCACGCGCCCGGTTCCCAACCGCGTCCTGCTCCCGCCGATCCTGCAAACGCTGCGCGAAGCGGGCCTCGGCCCGGCCCGCACGACCATTCTCATCGCGACGGGAACGCACCGTCCCAATCTGGGCGACGAACTGGAAACGCTCGTCGGCCCCGAAGTCGCCGCGCGCTACACGGTCGTCAATCACGACTGTCACAACTATGACGCGCAAACCTGGATCGGCGCGTCTCCGAACGGCGTCCCGGTCTGGCTCGACAGCGCGTACTGCCAGGCCGATTTGCGAATCACCGTCGGCCTGATCGAGCCGCATTTCATGGCGGGCTATTCGGGCGGGCGCAAACTCGTCATGCCCGGCGTCGCCGCGTTCGCCACCGTCCAGCGCTGGCACTGCCCGCGCTTCCTCGAATCGCCGCTCGCCACGATGGGCGTTGTGGACGGCAACCCGGTTCACGCCGAAGCCCTCGCCATCGCCCAACTCGTTCCGCCCGACCTGATACTGGACGTTACGCTGGATACGGACAACAATATCACCGGCGTTTTCGCGGGCGATCTGGAGCGGGCCTGGCGCGCGGGCGTAGATTTCGCCGCCCGCCACGTTCGCGCCGAAGCGCCGCGCCGCGCCGATATTGTCGTCACGTCCTGCGCCGGGTATCCGCTCGACGGCACGTTTTACCAGGCCGTGAAGGGCATGGTCGGCGCGCTGCCCGCGCTGAAACCGGGCGGAACCCTGATCATCGCCGCCGCCTGTACGGAAGGCGTCGGCAGCCCGGACTTCACGCGCGCCCTGCTCGAAACCGACGATCTGGAAGCCTTTGTCGCGCACATTTCGCAGCCCGACGTGTTCGTTCTCGAAGAGTGGCAGATCGAGGAACTGGCCCGCGCCGCCCGCCACGCCGACATTTTCATGGTCGCTCCCGCCATTCCAGCCGAAACGCTCGCCCGCTGCTTCGTGCGGCCCGCGCCTACGGTCGAGGAGGCGGTTCGGCAGGCGCTGGAACGGCATGGCCCGGACGCGGAAATTCTCGTTATTCCGCGTGGCCCCTACGTCATTCCCTACGTCGGCGAACCGGCGTGACGCGCGCCGAACCTTAACACAACCTTAAAATTCCCTCCGCGCCGGGCCGGGTTTCCTGTTGATTTTTCCAAAGGAACGTGCTATACTTGCCGTCAATCACGTTTCTATGAGATTGAAAGAGATTGCACAACCGCAGTCGGCTCCCGTCTGACAAGCGTCGCCTTAAGAACGCTGTCGCGCGGTCAACGCGGTTTGGGGCGTGGGAGAGAGCAGGCCAATGGGCAGCAATGGAAAAATTTATCTGGAGCGCGGCATTGCGTTCAAAGTGGATGGTCGCTACGACGACGCCATTGCCGAATTCCAGACGATGTTGCGCGAAGACCCCAATTCCAGCGACGCCCACTATCAGCTCGGCCTCGTGTACGGCTTCACGGGTCTGTTCGACGAGTCCCTGGAGGAACTGCAAAAGGCGGTCATTCTCGATCCCTCGCGCGTGGAAATGCGAAACGACCTGGCCCTGACCTACGCCATGCTGGGCGAGGACGGACAGGCCAAATCCGAGTTCGAGGAAGTCCTGCGCCGCGACCCCAACAACGAAAAGGCGCTGAAAAACATCGTCTTCTTCGCCGAACCCGCGTGAGCGGCCTCGATTCTCCTATGGCTTCGACGCCCTCGTCTTCCACACCCCCGCGTTCGGTTGTCCTGCCGTTCTGGTTCGCGCCCCTGTTTTACCTTCTGCTGGCCGCTGTTTTTCTGGCGAAATCTCTGTTCACCGGCGACGTTTTCCTGCCCGCCCGCCTGCTAGCGCACGTCGCGCCCTGGGCCGGGAACGCCCCCGCCGACAGTCTGCCGCAATGGAACCCGCTGCGGTGGGACGCGCTGGCGCAGTTTTACCCCTGGCGGCATTTCGCGGCGCAAAGCGTGCGGCAGGGCGTCGTGCCGCTCTGGAACCCCTATCAGTTTTGCGGCACGCCGTTTGTCGCCAACAGCCAGTCCGCCGTGTTTTACCCCGGCAATCTGCTTTTCTATCTGCTGCCCGTCGCCCGCGCCTTCGCCCTGAGCGCCCTCCTGCATTTGACCCTGTGCGGCTGGTTCTTCTATCGTTTTCTGCGCCGCCTGCGCTGCGCCGATCTTGCGGCCCTTGCGGGCGGCGTCGTTTTCGCGTACTGCGCGTGGCAGACCGCCTGGCTGCAGCTGCCGACTTTTCTTGCCACCGCCTGCTGGTTTCCGCTCGTCCTGCAGGGCGTGTACGCGCTCTGCGCGCCCGCGACGCCCCGCGCCCGACTAGTCAAGGTTGGGGCCGGTCTGGGCCTTGCGGTCGGCCTGATGCTGCTCGCCGGGCATCTGCAAATCGCTTTTTACGGGCTGCTGGCGGCGGGACTGTGGGGGCTGGCCCTCCTGGGCGTGTCCTATCGGCGTTTGTCCCGCGCGGATACGCTCGCCCGCGCCCTGCTCGGTCTGGCCGCCCTCACGCTGGGCCTGACGCTGTGCGCCCCGCAGCTCGCGCCCGCCCTGGAACTGTCGCGCGTCTCGCATCGCGCAGGCCGCCCGACGGGCGCGGGCTACGCGCTTTATACGGAATACGCCCTGCCGCCGCAGGGGCTGGTCATGCTGACCCTGCCCGGCTTCTTCGGCAGCGACCAGAGCGCGGACAATCCCTACTGGGGCTATTACGTCAAGACGGTCGCTGGCGAGGGCCAATCCGTCGCCATCCGCCACAATCAGGCCGAGACCGCGCTGTACGTCGGCGTCGCGCCCCTCCTGCTCGGCCTGCTCGGTCTGTCGCGCGCCCTGCGCCGTCGGGCGCTTCCTTCTCAGCCGCAGCGTCGGGTTCTGTTTTTCGGCGGGCTGGCTTTGCTCGCCCTGCTGCTCGCGCTCGGAACGCCGCTCAACGCCCTGTTCTATTTCGGCATTCCGGGTTTCGGGCAGTCCGGCAGCCCGGCCCGCGCGCTCGTTCTGTGGGCGTTCGCCTGGGCCGCGCTCGCCGCGTTCGGGCTGGACTCGCTCCTGCGCCATCCCCCGACCCGCCGGGAAGTCTTGCTTGTTGTCGGGGCCGTCCTGTTTCTTTTCGCGGGCGGGCTGAGTTTGGCCGCGCAGTCGCTTGCCAGCCTGCCCGCGCTGCACCCGCCCGGCATTCCCGCGCTGGGCGAAGTTTTTGCGCGCATCGGGCCGGACTGGATACGACTGGCCCTGATCGGCGCGGGCGGGCTGGCGTGCTTCTGGCTCAGTTCAACCTTCGTTGTCCCGCGTTCTCCTCAACCTGACGCAACTCCCGCTTCACTCCCATCGCAGCCTGGCCCGCTCTCGCCGCGCCCCGATGCGCCCCCGTCGCCCCTTCCCCTTCGCTTCGGCGCGGTCTGGCTGGCGCTCATTGTCGTGGATTTATTTTCGACGGGTTTCGCCGCCAACCCGACCGCGCCGCCCGAAACGGTTTATCCCGAAACGCCCGGCATCGCGTACCTGCGGCAGCAGGCGGGACACGCGCGCGTCTGGCCCGTCAACCGACGCTGGAGCCTGACGAACCCGCCGCCCGCCGTCCTGCCCCCGAACGGCGCGATGGTCTACGGCCTGCGCGACGTGCAGGGGTACGACTCGCTGCTGACCGGGCAGTACAAGGCGTGGGCCAACCGGTTCGCGCGCCCCAACGCTTTTGGCGGACGTGACGCTAGCCCGCCCGAAGTCGGCAACATGGTTTTCTTTCAGGACGTTCATTCGCCGCTCGCTCCGCTTTTGGGCGCGTCGCAAATCGTCACGTTCGCCCCCGCCGCGCCCCAATTCGACCCGACCGGAACGCCGGAGGGAACGCCGCTGTACGACGCCGAACTCGCCGTCTACGCCCTGCCCAACGCGCTTCCTCGCGCCGCGCTCGCTTCCGATCCCCCGGCTGAAACCGCCGCTCCGGGCCATGCGAGCCTGGTCTGGCGGCAGGACGACCCGACCCGCGTCACACTGGAAACCAACGCGCCGGTTCCAACGATTCTGACCCTGCGCGACCAGTTCTATCCCGGCTGGCGCGCGTGGGTGGACGACCGACCCGTCGCGATCACGCGCGCCGCCGACGCGCCGATTTTTCGCGCGGTCGCCGTTCCGCCCGGCGCGCACCGCGTCGCCTTTCGCTACGAACCGGCCAGTTTCCGAATTGGCCTGTATCTCGCCTGCCTCGCCAGCCTGCTCCTCGCCGCCGCTTTCAGCGCCACGCGCCCGCGGGCGCACCCGATCCGCAAGTAACGGATTTTGCCAAACCGCGCGGGCGCTTCCAACTTTCGCGGCGCAGGTTTCGATGGCAATATGGTATGCCTTTGTTACCGGTGAAGGCAGGCAAATGTTCCGCGCGGCGGGCTTTTGCCTCCACCGAACCGCCCGCACTCGTAAGCCCTTGTCTCGTATTCGGGTATGCTATAACCATTGAATATGAATGCAAAAGTTGAATATATTGGAAGCGGAAGCGATTGCCAGGGGGCGGTCGCTTGACGGAGAAAGGCAAAACGACGGTGTTCCCATTTCGCGATACACGGAGAGAAACGGGCTTTTACAAAGTCGCCGCGAGCGCGCTGACACTGCTGCTTGGCGCCGCGGTTCCGGCGACCGCCGCGCCGCCTGCCGGGTACGCGCTCGCCTGGAAAGAGGAGTTTCATCAGGGGGCGAACGCGGTTCCCGACCCGGCCCGCTGGAACTACGAAACGGGCGGGGGCGGCTGGGGCAATAACGAACTGGAAACGTATGTCAACGATCCGCCGCACGCGCACATCGTTCTCGACGCGGCGGCGACCGACGGGCAGGCGCTGCAAATCCAGGCCACAACCGACGGGCAAGGGCATTATTTTTCGGCCCGGCTCACCACCAAAAACAAGGCGATGCCGCAGTTCGGCTACGTCGAGGCGCGCATCAAGCTGCCGTATGGACAGGGAATCTGGCCCGCGTTCTGGATGCTCGGCGGCAACATAGATGCCGTGAGTTGGCCGACCTGCGGCGAAATAGACATCCTGGAGAATATTGGCCGCGAACCGTCCATCGCGCACGGCAGTCTGCACGGGCCGGGCTATTCCGGCGGCAACCCGCTTACGGGCAGTTACACACTTCCCGGCGGGCAGTCCTTCAAAAACGCCTATCATCTCTTCGCCCTGAAACGGACGACGAACGCCGTCACGTTTTACGTGGATGGCAGCGCCTATGAAACTCGCAAGGCTTCCGAAGTGAAAACGTGGGTCTTCAACCAGCCGTTCTTTTTCATTTTGAACGTCGCGGTCGGCGGGCGCTGGCCCGGCAGCCCGGACGCCAGCACGGTCTTCCCGCAGAATATGCTGGTGGATTATGTTCGGGTTTACAAGCCGGTTCCCAGCGTTCCGGTCGGGCGCGTTATCGGCCTCAAGGCGCGCGTTCACAGCCCGAAAGTGCGCGCTGACAAAGTCGGGGTTGGTTTGCGTCTCGCCAGCCCTGCCTCGTCCCGCGCCGGAAAATGGCTTCCGATCGCGACGCATTAACGGCGGCTGGACGAAATTTCGTATTACTGGCGGACGGAGGGGCGGAAATGCGGGTCGGGAACAAGTTGCGCGTTTTGCCCGTCTTGTTACGCAAGAAGTTGGCGCAGCCGCGCCATTTCCCTTCGCGCCGCGCAGAAAACGCCTTCGCAGGCGGTTCTGAGTCCGCATTCAGGAGAAACCAATGAAGTCGAAGTTGCAAACCAGCCTTTTGCTGTTGACCGCCATATTTGGATTGGGCCAAATCGCCATTTCCGCTGGCGCGCAGCAGACGAGCAAGCCGAAGCCGAAACCCAAGAACGAGGTGACAAAAGTCATCAAAGCGCGCAAGCGGGACCATACGGTGCGCCAGGTCACGCCCGACCCGAAGAAAAGCCCTGGCAAGCACACCGATAACCTGTCGAAGAACGTCAACCACGAGACCAACCGAGAGTCCAAAGACTTCAACCATGGGCTGAACGACATCTCGAAGGGCGTGAACCACGCTTTCCAGGGCAAGAAGAAACAGTAGCCGCCCGCCTGTTTCTCGTCCTACTGGGACAAAAAACGACAAAACAAAAGCCGCTTCTCCAATACGGAGAAGCGGCTTTTCGATTCGGCATCATTCCATGAAGAAAAAGCGGGAGACGAGACTCGAACTCGCGACATCTACCTTGGCAAGGTAGCGCTCTACCACTGAGCTACTCCCGCACAATCAGGATGCGACAACTTTTGGGACAATGGGCAAGAGGGGACTTGAACCCCTACGCCTTGCGGCATATGCTCCTAAGGCATACGTGTCTGCCATTTCACCACTCGCCCAACTGTACGCCCTGCAAACACCTGTAAATATAGCACAGACGCGCGTTCCTGTCAAGAGCGTTTCTGTGCGCCGGGCCAAATTTTCCGTTGAAGTCTCCACCAGAGCCGCCGCGCCCGCCTCCTGCGCCCGGCGCGCTTTTCTCCCTCGTCGTCAAACCCACTGCAGGCCCGCTGCGCCAGACGCGGCGGGGCGAGACAGGGGCGTGACGGGCGCAAGCGGCGCGGTCAAAACCGGCGGCGTCCAACGTGGTGTCTGTTGGGGAGGCTGATTCGTCGTCAGGGGCAGCGACAGCGCCAACAGCGTCGCTGCGATCAGTATCAGCAGGCGTTCCAGACTGCGCGCCGCCCTTTCCGGCGTCACAAAACGTCCTGTCGCCAAGCCCTTCCTTAGTCCCTTCCATGCGTCTTCCGCAAACTTTTCAACGCTTTCCAAATCTTCCGCTCCTGCGCCGCCGCTCTTCTGACCTCTCCCCTGACCTAGCGCATCCGCGCTTTTAACGCCGCCGATTTCAGCGTTTCGCGGCGAAGAAGCGAGCAAACGCCGTGCGGCGGCAAGGCGA
>JBBRNU010000099.1:0-10491 GCA_038230115.1 Chthonomonadales bacterium
AACAGGCATCCTGCGGACGCACATTCCGCTCACGCCATAAGCCTGACCGAAGTTCCAAACTGCGAGGAAAGCGCAAGCCTCGAAACGGCGCGACGCCGCGTCCGCAGGACGCCTGCACTTTGTTGCCGGGGGTTTTCAACCTCCGGCAACGCCGCCGACCTTTCTTGCCGGGGAACTCTCGGCTCCGCCCGGTCACGAAGCGAACAGGTTGCCTACATAAAGTTAAGTTATGAACGCAGTGGACATCATCGCCCATAAGCGCGACGGGCGCGAACTCAGCGCGGAAGAGATTTCCTACTTCATTGCGGGGCTGGTCGCGGGGCGTGTCCCGGACTATCAGGCCAGTGCGTGGCTGATGGCGGTCTTTTTGCGCGGCATGACATCCGGCGAAACCCTCGCCCTGACGCTCGCCATGCGCGATTCGGGAACTTGCGTAGACCTGTCCGACCTTCCCAATGGCCCTGCCCTCGATAAGCACAGCACGGGCGGCGTCGGCGACAAAACCACGCTCGTCGTCGTTCCGATTCTGGCCTCGTGCGGCGTGCCGATGCTGAAAATGAGCGGGCGCGGATTGGGATATTCCGGCGGAACCGTAGACAAGCTCGAATCCATTCCCGGCTTTCGCGCCGATCTGAGCGTGGCGGCGGCGAAAGCGCAGGCAGCGCGCATCGGGGCGGCGCTGATCGGGCAGTCGGCGGAACTGGCCCCCGCCGACAAAATCCTGTACGGCCTGCGCGATGTGACCGCGACCATCGAATGCGCGCCGCTGATCGCCAGCAGTATTATGTCGAAGAAACTGGCGGGCGGGGCGCAGCGCATCGTGCTGGACGTGAAAGTAGGGCGCGGGGCGTTCATGAAGACGCGGGCGCAGGCCGAAGCGCTCGCCCGCGCGCTGATCGAAATCGGCGACGGCGCGGGCGTTCCCACGTCCGCCGTGCTGACCGCGATGGACGCGCCGCTTGGCGTCACGGTCGGCAACGCGCTCGAAGTGCGGGAGGCCATCGAAGTCTTGAATGCGGGCGAGCGGATCGAAGCGCTCGCGCCCGCCACGCGCCGGTTCGCCGATTTGTGTCTTGAACTGGCCGCGCATGGCCTGATCGCGGTCGGCAAAGCCGCCAATCCAGCCGAGGGACGGACGATGGCGCGCGAGCGGCTGACCGGGCGATTTGGGGCGCGCAAGTTCGCCGAAATCGTCGCGGCGCAGGGCGGGCCGGAAACGTGCGAGGCGATTCTCGCCGCGCTGCCCGTCGCCCCGATTCGCTATCCGGTTCGTGCAGCGCGGGCTGGATTCGTCAGCGGTCTGGACGCCGAAGCGGTCGGCAAGCTCGCCGTCCAACTGGGCGCGGGCCGCGCGACGAAAAACGACGACATTGACCCTGCGGTTGGCATTGTTCTTGCAAAGACATTGGGCGCGGCCGTCGCCATGGGCGACACGCTCGCGACGCTGCACTTTGGGAACGCGGACGCCGCCCGTCAGGAAACGCTTGCCGACGATTTGCGCGCCGCGTTTTCCTTCGCGCCGGGGCCGGACGCCCCGGCGCCGCCCGCCTCGCTGGTTCTGGACTGCCTTTCGTAATTTCAGGAGAAGTGAAATGCCAACCGCCCCCGACACCGTTTCCGCTTCCGGCGTCGTGCGCTCCGGGCGCCGCCGCTGCCCGAAATGCCGCCGCCGCCTGTCCCGCTTCGCGATTCGCTGCTCGCATTGCGCGTGGATGGCCCCTTACGGACAGGCCGTCATTCTCAGCGTGGCGCTGTTCGTCGCGCTTGCCGTCGCCGGGATTGTCGTCGGCGTGCAGAAATACCTCGCCGGCCAGGAATCTTCCAGCGGCGTGACGTTCGGGAGAACGGGCAAAAAAGGCTGAGGGCGGTTTCGCGAAGGGCGGAAAACGCTGTTCCGCGCGATACTCGGCGCGGAATTGAAAATTTCGTTCAGCGGTCGCGCGGCGCGGCAGGTTCCCAATGGCCGTAAGGGTCGGGCGGCAGTTTCGCGCCTTCCGGGTACACCAGGTAAACCGTGTATTTCGAGCGATGCCAGGCCCGCTCGAAATTGGCGCGCGTGAAAACTCGCCGGGCCGTTTCGCCGCGCTCCGGGTGGTGGGCCGGGTCGTTCAAAATCAGGTCGCCGTCTTGCGTAAAGCCGTCGCAGACCATGAGGTGGCCGGGGTCTTCATCCTTGACTTTGCCGCGCAGCAGGTCGTAGGAAACCGAGACAATCGGGGGAATGCCGACCGCTATCCAGTCCTCCAGCTCACGCACGTCGGACAGCCGCGTGACATAGGCGCGCAGGCCGGGGAACGCGCCCGCGAAGGCGGTATTGAAGGGCCAGTTGCCGGTTCCCTTGTAAATCGGGTCGTAAATCGCATGGGCCGCGTCCGGCACGCTGACGTCGAGTTCCGGGCGGTTCAACTTCCCGGCCCAAAACGCCAGCGTCATCGCTGTGCTGGCCGGACTGCACCAGCCGTCGGCGTCGGGATAACCGGCCTGCGGCTTGCCAGGCACGACAATTTCCCGTCCCCACGCGCTGCGGTTCGGGGCCAGGGGAGTCGGCGCGGCGTGCGTGTCCGCAAGGGAAATGCCGACGAATTTGAGAATAGGCCGCGCCCGCCCTTCCGCAGCCGTCAAAATAATCCGGGTCTGCACGCGCCGCGCCGGTCGGTTCAAGACAAGCGTATCGGTTCGCACGTCCCCATCGTCGTCCTTCTGCCCGTTCAGGCTCGCGCGCGGGAATGCCTTCCCGTCCTGCGACCACTGCCCCAACGTGTAATACTTCGTCCAATGCCCCGCGCATTCGGCCCGCGCCAGAATCGTCAGCCCGGTTTCGGGCGGCGCGTCCGCGTTCCATGACACCACGATCTCGTTAGCGGCGACGGGCGAGGCCAATTCCGGCGACGTCAGAACCAGCGCGCCTTCCTGTTCCCGCCGTTCGTACCGCGCCCCGCCCGGCAAGGCGAGGAACGCCCGCCCGCGATGCGCGTCCTCCCCATTCTGCGCCGTCTGCGCCCTCCCCGTTCCGATCGCCAGCGTCAGCAAGACTGCCAGAATTCCGATGAGCCATCTACGGTCGCGCTTTGCCTTCCGGTGCGAGGCGGCGCGGCAAGACCGCCCGTAGATGGTTTCACCTCGTTGCGACTTCGTGAATAAAATGGGTCGAAAAAGAGCAGGCCTGGCAGTCAACGATTGCATTGTATTATCTCCTTGTGCAATCTACCGTAACGGAAGGAAATTTTGAAAGCCATTCGGCGCGCGACAGAACAAAAATCCGAAAGAATTTTTAGAGGCAGGCAGGAAAGCCTTGACGAACAGCGAATGAGACAATATTTAGTCCTTGCAAACGCATGATACAAGCGTTCGAGACGGAAAATTACGTTGTATCTAGCACTTTTGATATATTTTCCGTTACAAAAAAAGACTTTCATTTGTTTTGGCGCATACTATATTGAGGAAGATGTCTTCCTCGCAACGGCGGCTCCGGGCCGAGTTGGACGGCCTGACCGGGCGGCATTCTGGAACGAAAGGCAAAGATGAATCGCGATGAGTTTCCCTCTCTCCGCGCGCCGCACACTCGCGGCGGGCATTCTCTGTCTCACTTTGGCGGGACAGGCATTCGTGTTGGCGGAAGGAAAACCCCGCTTCAGTGGCGGGTTCGACGTGGGCGAATTCTGCTGGGGCCGAGCCATGATAGAAAACCGCGACTTCAACCGGCTTGAGGGTTGCTGCGAAGGTGGGTGCGCTTCTATACACACTGACCCCAGTCCGGGATACACCGCTTGCAAACTCAAGTGTCTCTCCTCCCAAAACCTACCATAAAAGGCGGGCAATCTCGCAAACACAGCGGGCTTGAGCAAATCCAATCCCTGATCAAACCGCTGTGTTTCCTGTATTTGCTCTTTATATTTGCTCTTTGATATTTGCTCTTTGACACCGGAACGAAGAATACCTTCTACAAGGCGAGAGGAGAGTTGACCATGCAAAAGCCGACGCGCAAAACTTCCCCGTTGCTGCCCTGGCTGGTGGCGCTCAACGTCATTGCGCTGTCCCTTTTGGGCGGCAGATATTTGCTCCTGCTTCAACGACAAAAGGTTTTGCTACGCCAGCAGGCAGAAAAGGCGGCAAGTTCAGCCGCCAGCCTCGGCGATCTCAACCGTGATGAGGCAGTCACAATGTTTGAACTCTCAGGCCAGTATACAAGCGGCGCGGACATCTCCGACAGAGAACTCGACTGGTTCTTGAGCAAAATATTGAACTCGGAAGGACGTTCCTACGACAAAGCGGCGGCTCGCAGAATGTTGTTCTGCACTGCGCTGATGGCGGCAATTCCTCAGATGAGTCCTCCGCAAAAAGAAAAGTTGTTTCAAGCGATGACTCAGGTCATGAAGATGGACAGCCCCAACTATGAATACGGCTCGGACCTGATAGTTCCTGTCGTAAACATGGCGCGACTGAAAGACACGCGGGCCATTCCGATAATCCGCCCTCTCCTTGATGATCCCCGCTCGATTGTGCGCTCCACTGCCAAAAAATCGCTCGCGAAATTGGAAGGAAGCAAAACGCTGTGAAAGCCAGATGGTCGCCGGGGTTTACGCTGATCGAACTGCTGACCGTCCTCACGTTGATCGCCATTCTCGCCGCGCTCTTGTTTCCCGTCTTCGCGCAGGCCAGGGAAAAGGCGCGGCAAACCTCGTGCGCGTCCAATCTGCGGCAGTTGGGAATGGCCGTCGCGCTCTACGCGCAGGATTATGACGATCTCTATCCGATTGGCTCCGACTCGCCGGAACGCTACATCTATCTCTGGACGCCGGAGCCGGAACAGTGGCCGTTGACAACGACCATGCCGCTTTTGCGGCAAATCCTCAACCCTTACGTCCACAATCAGGCTGTATGGCGCTGCCCTTCGGATGTCGGCGATACATTCGTTCCGCTCCATAGCGCTACCGGGGAAAAGGTAGATGTTCCGCTCGTCCCGACCGCCTTCGCCCGTTTGGGGACGTCTTATGTGTATCGGCTGCGTCTTGGCATCGAAGGAGTGAACTATCCTGCGGGCTGTATCGTCGGCGACCCGCCCGACACTAGAGACAAAGGACCGTCCGGGTCTGCGGTGCTGGTGGACGCCTCCCCAGAATGGCATGGCGACCTTTCCACGCAGATAATACGGCATACCATTCTCTTCGCCGACGGTCACGTGCGCCTTCATAATATGTCGTTCTTCGTGGGCGCATGGCTGTGCGACCCGCAGTAGCGACGTCTCGACAAGACAGCGACAAATTACAGATTCGGGAATTTGCCATAGACGAACGGAGCAAATGCATCATGCAGCAGGAAGATAAATATCTCGCCGTCGGCGCTGTTTTCGCCCTCGTCGTGGGCGGCATTGCGTTCCTTGGCTCCCGCAGCGCTTCCAACTCGTCCCAACCGCGCGTCGGGGCGTCCGCCTCTCCGCCCGCCACTCTGGCCCGCGCGCAAGCGCTAGGCAAATCCCGCGCCTTGGATAGGTCTCTTGAAACCCCATACATCCTCGTGGAGTTTGGCGATTATCAATGCCCGCCCTGCCGTGCAACGCATGAAGCGCTCAAAGCCTACTTGAAGCCTCGAAGCCGCCAGGTCAGCCTCGTTTTTCGACACTATCCGTTGCTATAGATGCACCCGCGCGCCTTCGACGCCGCGCTTTACGCAGAGGCGGCGCGGGAGCAAGGCAAATTTGAAGAAATGCACGACCTGCTGTACGCGAAGGACGCCCGCCTTGCTCCCGACGACCTGGAACGCGATGCGCGGCAATTGCATCTGGATTTGCCAGCCCTTCGTAAGTCCCTGAAAACAACCGCCAGGATGCGGGTGCGGGCGGACATGGACGACGCGCTTGCCTTCGACCTGAGCGGAACGCCAACTCTGCTTTTGTGCGAACCGGGCGGACGGGCGCGGCAAATCAATTTCCAGGAGTTGGAAACTGCGATTGCGCCGTAATTCCACAGGCAAACCGCCGCAAATAAACAGCGCGTCCTCCGTTCTTCCGCCAACAGAAGACGGGTTCAACCAACTTTTACGGACGAAGGGAATTCTGAGCGCCCTGCCCGCCGGAATGCCGCCCGACGATTTTGACCGCTGCATTCCCATTGCTGTTCAAGGCGAGCCGGTTTCCGAAACGATTATTCGGGGGCGTTCCTGAGTGGCGTCTTTTAGAGTGGCGCGCATGTCGAACGCTGTGTCGCCGAAATGCGGGTTCCACGCAACGCCGTACCGCCCGTGACTGCCTCAGCCAACCCGGTGCAACCGCCTTATAAAAGTCGCAGGCCGTGTAATGGCGTTTATTTCGCTGCGGGCGCGGCGGAACGCGAGGCTTTGACGCCCCCCTTCCATATCTCCCAGGCGGGTTTGGGGCGAAGCGCGCCGTCCCAAAAACCAATGTTGCGCCATAGCTGCATCGCTTCGCTTCCGGCGGGCATCCGGGCGTACAGTTTGTCATAATCAATCGCCAGGAACCAGACCACAAAAGCGTAGTTGTCCCGGCGCGCAATCGCGAAGAGTTCGCGCGTGTACGCCGCCTGCGCCGCAACGCTGCCCCGCATCTTCAGATGGAACGCCGGAAGGTCAATGTCCTGGGTTGTATAGCCCGTTTCACACAGCGCAATCGGCTTCGTTGTGTAGGCGCGTATCCAGGCAAGCGGTTCCCGCCAGGGCGCGTCGCCGCGATACGGCGGGGCGCCAAACTTTTCGTCGAAGTCCGAGGCGTGCGGGTAAAAACTCAGTCCTATGTAATCGCTGTCGGCGATGAGAGGGCGGGCGGCCCGCGCTTCGGCTTCGGAGCGCAAATCGCCCAGGCCGAACGAAATACCGACCTGAACGTCGGGAAACTCTTTCTTGAGCGCCGCCCGAACCGAAGCGTACAGGCGCGTAAACTGCGGCCAGCGCTGCCGGTCTCGCGCCATCAATTCCCCGGCTTCGATGCCCAGGTTGAGAAAACGCGGCTGAAACTGCTTGACGGCGCGGCGCGCATAGTTCAAGTAGGCTTTCTCGACGTTGGGACTGTCTAGGGCGGCGTCTTGGAGCGCTTCGGGCATTGGAGTCGGCCCCTGTTCCCCGATGGCGGGAGCCAGGCTTTTGCGGTCTTTGGCGAGCGGAGCCAATCCCACATAGACCACGTGGCCCGGAGGAATATCGCGCGCGTTGGCATCCCACTCTCGCTGAACGCGGGCCGGAAAGGGCGCGTCCGCCAGCGCCTCTTTCCAGGGAATGCCGTCGTCATAATGCAGCGCCCACAGCGTAGAGTTGGGCGCGATCGTAGCATGGGTTTTGACCAGCGCTTCCAGCGTGCTGTCATACGGGAAAGGCGTAAACCCGAACCAGGTGGAAGGCGCATTGGATTTTGGCGGTTTCGCTGGCAGCGCCTTGAGGGGAGCGGGCCGAATCGGGACGGCTTGCACGGGCGGCCCGCCCCAGGCAAGCGCGAGGAACGCAAAATACAGGGGCGCGAACATCGGTCAAACTCCTTTCCGGCGCTCTTCAATCACGCTATCGCGATCACGATAAGGACGCTTGGATTATGCATCGCCTCCGATGCCGTTTCTCTGTCAAGGAAACAATCGGCGTCAAAGTTTTTTACGCGACTCAGGTTTCGATACGTTTATTCAAAACCCTCCCGCTCCTCTCCTGCGCCGATAACCGCCTCGCCAATCCACGCCCAATCACGACAAATTCAAAAGCGGGTTGTGTTATTGTACCCGCCGTTTCCCGCTGGTTCTTCCCCGTCCCTGCGTTCGCCTCGCTGCCCGCCGTCACGTCGGAAATTCACACCATCCGCTTCGTATGTTCGAGAAAAATCTGTTCGCTCGCCCCGCAAAAGGGGACGCTTGAACGAGAACGCGCGCTCGTCGGCGCAGGCGTGGCAGGCAAAACCTGCCCCCGGCTCTTTGCAGGATTCAAGGCGGACGGGAGTGAATTGTAGGCGCGGCGATTTCGCTGCAAAACCTCGCTTCGCCAGCAAATAGCGCGAAAGGAATCGCCGAATTTGAGGCCTGCAGCGGCGGCTTAACAACGTCAAGCCTCCCCTTGATACCATGTGTCCCGATGTCGTATGCATTCCAGCGGCGCGGCGTAATTTTAACTTTTCTTTAAGGCGAATACCCATGAAGTTCACCGACGGCAACTGGCTCATGCGCGACGGCGTGCGGGCGCACTACCCCGCCGAAGCGCACGATATTACGGCGGGCGAGGATACGCTGACCGTCTTCGCCCCCACGAAACGCATTCGGCATCGGGGCGATACGCTCGGCGGCCCGGCGCTGACCATTCGCTATTCGTCGCCGCTCCCGGACGTGATCCGGGTTCGCGCCAGCCACTACGAGGGCGCGCTTGAACGCGGCCCGCGCTTCCCGACCTGCGAACCGCCTGCCCCGAATGAGTCGGAGGGCGCGGCGCGCACGGTCTCGATTCAGGTGGACGAGAAAGCCGCTTCGCTGACCGGCGGGCGGCTTGCTGTTCGCGTAGCGCGCGGCGATGCGGAATGGAGCGTGGAGTTCATCGCTGCCGACGGCAAGACGGTCACGCGCAGCGGAAACCGGAGTCTGGGCTACATCGAGGAAGACGTTGCGGGCGGAGCCGAGGAGCGTCATCCAAAGCGCGTCTTCTTCCACGAGCAGTTGTCGCTTGGCGTCGGCGAGCGCGTTTACGGACTGGGGGAGCGGTTCACGGCCTTCGTCAAGAACGGCCAGACGGTCGAGACGTGGAACCGGGATGGCGGAACCGGCAGCGACCAGGCGTACAAGTGCGTCCCATTCTATCTGACAGCGGGCGGGCCGGGCGGCAGCTACGGCGTCTTTGTCAACCACCCCGAAGACGTATCGTTCGAGGTCGCGTCGGAAAAGGTGTCGCGCGTCCAGTTCAGCGTTCCCGGCGAGACGCTCGATTACTTTGTCATCTACGGCCCGACGCCCCGCGAGGTGTTGGAGAAATACGCCGCGCTCACGGGTCGTCCCGCGCTGCCCCCGGCATGGTCATTCGGGCTGTGGCTCACCACGTCCTTTACGACCCAGTACGATGAGGGAACCGTGACCGGCGTACTGGACGAAATGGCCGCGCGCGACCTGCCACTCGCCGTCTTTCACTTCGACTGCTTCTGGATGCGCGGCTTTCACTGGTGCGATTTTCAGTGGGACCCGGTCACCTTTCCCGATCCTGCCGGAATGCTCGCCCGTCTCAAGGCGCGCGGCCTGAAGGTCTGCGTCTGGATCAACCCCTATATCGCGCAGCGCTCCGCCCTGTTCGCCGAAGCCGCCGCGCAGGGGTATCTGCTTCAGCGCGCCGACGGCTCCGTCTGGCAAACCGACCTGTGGCAGCCCGGCATGGGCATCGTGGATTTCACGAACCCCGACGCCCGCGCATGGTTTGCGGGCCAGCTGAGGCGTCTCGCGGCGATGGGCGTGGACAGTTTCAAAACCGACTTCGGCGAGCGCGTCCCGACCGAGGGCGTGGTCTGGCAGGACGGCTCCGACCCGCGCAAGATGCACAATTTCTACCCGTATCTTTACAATGAGGTCGTGTTTGGCGTTCTGGAAGCGGCGCGGGGCGAAGGCGAGGCGGCGCTGTTCGCACGCTCCGCGACGGCGGGCTGCCAGAAATTCCCGGTGCATTGGGGCGGCGACTGCGCCTCTTCGTTCGAGTCGATGGCCGAAAGTCTGCGCGGCGGGCTGTCACTGTCCCTGTCCGGCTTCGGATTCTGGAGCCACGACATCGGCGGCTTCGAGGGAATGCCCGACGCGGGCCTGTACAAGCGCTGGATCGCTTTCGGCCTGCTCTCGTCCCACAGCCGCCTGCACGGATCGTCGTCGTACCGCGTTCCCTGGCTCTTCGACGAGAAGGAAGCGGATAAACCCGTCGTGTCCGCCGTCGAGACGCTGCGGCATTTCACCCGGCTGAAGCATCGCCTGATGCCCTACCTGTTCGGGGCGGCAGTGACCGCGCACCGGAGCGGCCTTCCCGTAATGCGCCCGATGGCGCTGGAATTCCCGGACGACCCGGCCTGCGAGTATCTGGACCGTCAGTACCTGCTCGGCGACGCGCTCCTGGTCGCCCCGGTCTTTTCCAAAGAGGGGCGGGCGAGCTACTATGTCCCGGAAGGGCGCTGGACCGAACTGCTGACGGGCCGCGAGGTTGTCGGCCCGCGCTGGGTAAAAGACGAGGAACACGGATTTCTGAGCCTGCCCCTTCTGGCGCGGCCCAGAACCATTATTCCGCTCGGAGTCAACGAGGCCCGGCCCGACTACGAGTTCGGCGACGGCGTGACATTGTTCCTCGGCGCGCTGGAAGACGGACAGAGCGCGTTGACGACGATCCCGACCCTGGCCGGCGCTCCTGACCGGGCGTTCCGAGTCACGCGCGCCGGGGGTCGCCTGACCGTCGAGACGCTGAATGGCGCGGGCGAAGCGCTAAAAGACGCGGACGATCCGCGCCCCTGGTCGCTGCTCCTGCCCGGCGTAGAGGCGGCGGAAATCGAGGCGGCGA
>JBBRNU010000100.1:0-10480 GCA_038230115.1 Chthonomonadales bacterium
AGGGATTGGAACGGTTCGAGGAGAACGTTCCCGTCAGGAGACGCTTTTGTAGGCATCGCAGACACCTCTTGGTCGAGTTGTCTGCTTATACGAAAAGCGTCTCCCTATTTCTCAAATCCCTCAGTTTTCGCTAAACACCAGTTACTTAACAGAAACCCGCTCCGTGCGCGATTGCGCCAAAACAGCCGCGTTCCCTTCCAATTTCAAGGGAGCGCGGCTGTTTTTGTTTTGCGGGGGCGATGTGACGCGAGGGGCGAGCGCTGCGGTTACGGCGTGTCGAGCTTGCCCGTGATGATGACATTGGCAAGCGTGGTCGGGATAACGCCGGGGACCGGAGTGTTGTTGGCGTCGTAGGTGATTTTGATGGCTTTGGCGACGGGCAGGTTTTCCACGACCTGGCCGAAAACCACGTAGCCGCCGGTCGGCTTGCCGCTGCTGTCTTTGGTCGTGTCGAGGAAATGCTGCGGCCCGTCGTCCACGAAGAACTGCGAGGCGGCGCTGTCGAGCGGCGTGGAGCGGGCCATCGCCAGCGCGCCGTCGTTGTTGGTCAGGCTGTTGACCTCGAACGGGATCGTGAAGCCGATCTGCCCGGTTCCCACGACGCCCTTGCCCACGTATTTGCTCAAGGGGTCGCCACCCTGCCGCACGAAGCCCGCAATCGCGCGGTGGAAGTAGGTTCCATCGTACAGGGGCGCGTTCGATTGCTGCCCGGTTCCGGGGTCGGTATAAGTTTTCGTTCCCGTCGCCAGACCGACAAAATTTGCGACCGTGTTAGGCGAGGCGTCCTGCCGCAGTTCGGCCACGAACGTTCCCGCCGCCGCCCCGCTGTTGGTCAAGGTGAACACGGCGAAGGGATTGACGTTGCTGACGTTGACGACATAGGCGGGCAAATTGACGCCGCCGACCGTGACGACAACGTTTTGCGACCCGCTGGACAGGCCATAGGGAACGCGGAAATCTACGGCCCCGCCATTGACCGAAGAATCTGTCGGGGCTTTCGTATCGGTGTACGCGACGTGGGCGGTCGCGCTCGTCACGCTGCCGACGGTCACGGTAATCGGCGCGCTCGCGTCCGTGATGCCGCGCACGCGGGCGCGCACGGTTCCGTACAGCAGGCCCGTCGTGGACGAAACCGCTTCCAGCCGGTTCACGGCGCTGGAAACGCCAATCGTTTGAGGAACGCTGGTTTTGCCGTCCACGGTCGCGGTCGCGGTCGCCGTGCCGACGCCGACGCCCGCCGCCTGCCCGCCCGTGATTTGCAGTTTGTCGCCGCCGCTCGTGACGGTAAACGTGGCCGAGCCGGGTGAAACCGCGACGAGGTTATTGCTGGAATCGCGGGCCGCAAACGCCAGGTCTTTCGTCTGGCCCACGACGAGCGACTGGTTGGCCGTGAGTTCGGCGCTGGCGACCACGCCCGCCGTCACGACGTCGCCGATGCCGCTGCCGTCGGCGTTGATGGTTACAGTCGTGCTGGCGACGCCGACATTCGCGCCCGCGCCATCGGCGGCGGCGAAAAAGTTGACCGTGAGCGGGTGCGCGCCGACCGTTGCGGGCAGCGTCGAGACATACGTTTTGACATACGCGGCGGGCGCGGCGTCGCGGTTGATGGGGAAGGTGAAGTCCGACCCGTCCGCGTTGGCTCCCTTGAGCGTGACGACCGCCGACAGCGCCGAGGAGGGCGCATTGACGGCCCGGCTGCGCGCCGCCCAACTGATGTCGAGCTTGACGGGCGTAGTGCGCGTAACGGTATTATTGTCGCTGCCGCCCCCGCCGCAGCCTGCAAACGCCATTGCGCCGATGAGCGCGCCCGCAATCCATTGTCCTCGCTTGAATAATCCTCGCATCCGCGCTTGTCCCTTTCCAAAATACGAAAAATCTATGCCGTCAGACCGCATCGTCCTAATTTCGACGGGCCGCGCCTAATTTAAGCCTGTCGGCCCGCAAATCCTTCTTTGCGCGGCATGGGGGAACCGCAGTCTTCGCGCGGGCGCGTTTTGCGGTTTCAGGGCGTCGTTTCGGCGTGACAAAGAGGGCGCGCTTACCGACGGGATGGCGACTGTCGGGAGGAATTTCAGTCGGGCCGCCGAACCGTAAGAAGAATGTAAGAAGTTGAGAGTAAACTATTGCCCACGGGAAGGACGTGGACGCGCGTCAGAAAAAGCGCGTGGATTGCGTCGTCTTCCAGAAGGAGCCGCCTTTGCCGCCCAATCCCTCCGCTTTTACTTCGCCCTGGTGGCATCAAATTTTGCTGCCGGAAATCTCGTGGGCGGAAAAACTTCTGCGTCCGCTGCTCGTTTACGTGGCCCTGCTGGTGATTTTTCGGGTTGCGTCCAAGCGCGAGCTGGCCCAGGCCACTCTTTTCGACTTCCTCATCATTCTGCTGATCTCCAACGTGGTGCAAAACGCGATTATCGGCAACGATAACAGCGTACTGGGCGCGCTGGCGGGGGCGATCACGCTGGTTGTGCTGGCCGGGACGCTCAACCGCGTCACCGCCCGCAGCAAAGCGGCTCGCGAACTGCTGGAGGGCAAGCCAGCGCTGCTGATTCAGGCGGGCAAAATAGACGACGCCATGATGCGGACGCAGGCGGTGTCGCGCAACGATCTGCTGTCGGCGCTTCGCAAGCAGGGGATCAGCCACCTGGCCGACGTGGGGTACGCCATTCTGGAACTCGACGGCAGCATCAGCGTCATCAAGCAGGACGACAGCAAAGGCCCGCCGGACTGCCTGCCGCACGAGATTGCCGGCGACGCCAGCGCCGAAGACAAGGGTTCCGCAGACAAGGACTCCGCGCCGAAAAAATGAGGAAGGCGATTCACCTCACGCGCTTGGCTGGTGGCTCCTCTCCTCATGCAAGGAGAGGGAAACGATAGCGATTGGGATAGCGGGAATTGTGAGGTCTATCCTCATCCCCAGCCCTTCTCCCTGCATGGGAGAAGGGAGCGAAGGCCGTAGCCTGCGCCATAACATAAAACGGGAGCGAAGGCGTTAGGTTTGCTCTTTGCGGGAGAGGTTGGGTTCGGCTTTTTTTGTTCCTGCGCCGCGCCGTCGCTGGCTTTAAGACCGACGGCGTTTTCTGGAACGAGGTCGGTGACAGGTTGTCGCAGGAGGCGTTCGGAATTTAGCGGCGAACCTTGATGTGGCCGTCGGCGTTGACCATGAAGGTAAAGGCTGCGTAGTATTCGACGTGGCGTCGGGGCAGAAGAGATAGATGAAAGGGGCCATGCGCGTTGCGGAACAGACTGACCGTCTCGTAAATCATTGGCGTCTCGGCGGGCGCGGCGAGCGAACTGCGCTTCCTGGACGAGAGGGCGTCGTTGAAGGCGTATCCATAGGGCGGAGGCATTTTGTTGTTCATATCCGGGCAGACGAACAATGTGTCGTCGGTGAAATGAAACCGATCGTTCTTCCCGTCCGCAGGCATAGCCGCAACAAGAGGCTGAAGACAGTCCATCCAGCGATCCGCGGGCGGAAAGCGGTCGTCATAGTCCTGCGCGTAGAGCTGCGCTGCCGAGGCCATCCGTCTCAAACGCATCGAACACGAAAGTTCGCGCGCCTCGACCGCGCCGTAATACATAGATGACCAAACACAATAGCCAACGAAGGCGAGGATCGCCAGGCGCATACCGAGGTCGAGTTTCGACCGTCTTTTCCTGCTTTTCATGGCTGCCTCGTTTCGAACGGGGTTGGCAGAATGGGATTGAAACCCCGTTCTGAAATGCGAAGCCCGCCTGCGCGGGCTTAATCCGCAATGCCGATGCGCCTGGATTGAGGTTCTTCCTCATCTATGCGCCAGCGTAGGTTACCGCCTTCGTTCCCTTCTCCCATGCAGGGAGAAGGGCCGGGGATGAGGGTAGACCTAACAGCCAGGCTAATCCCTACGCCCTCGTTTCCCTCTCCTTGCCTAAGGCGAGGGGCCGCCAGCCAAGCGTGAGGCGCATACAGGCCGCGAAGGTGGTCTTCGCGTATTAGAACGGGGTTCCCATCCCGTTCGACGCGCAGAATGCCTGTCTTCGCTACTCCTCGTCCCGCGCTGCAATGATCCCGCAGGAAAAGATATTATCTTCGGCGCGGATGCCCAGCGCGATCATCATCTCCTGCGCCTTTTGCGGCGTCGCGGTCGGGTCGGGAACGAACCCGGTTTCCGCGTTCACCTCGGCCATCACCTGCTGAAGCGCCTTCTTGTCCGCCAGCATACTCCGCCAGCTTCGCCCGCTCGTCTCCGCCATCGTACCGGCCCTTCCTTCTTTCCACGCGCCACTCAGGGGGCGTACCCGACCGCCCTCCAAAACGAACCCGCTTCCATCCCAATCAAGGCGCGAATTACGGAACCTCGACCGTCATCTTTTCCGTCGCTTTCAGGTTGGCGGCGTTGAAGGCGGTCAGCTCGATGACGTGGCTGCCTTTGGCGAGCGGGCCGGTCACGAGCGTGAACGCCTCGCGCGACGAATCGAACAGGCCGTCTTTCGGCGCGGCGGCCAGCCAGTCGCCGCCATCCACGCGATACTGCACGGCGCTGACCGCGATCAGGTTTTGCGCGACCGCGCCCTCCAGACTGACGCCGGACGCGACCGCGCTCCCCGCCAGGGTGAGAACCTGCGGCTTGCCCAGCGTGATTTTCGGCGGTGTGTTGCAGATCACAAACGGGTCGGAGACGACCTGCGCGGTTTGCGGGTCGGTCGGGTTGCTGGCCTGATCGGAAGCCGTCACCTTGAGCCAATAGGTTCCGTCGGGCAGGGTTTTGGTGTCCAGCGCCTTTGAAGTCTCGTGCAAAGAACCTGTCGCCGCCCCTCCCGACGCCGTGTTGCGCTGATAATTTTCCAGCATCATCTTCTTAAGCGGGGCCGGAATGTTGGGCCGCGCGTCGAGCCGCTGCTGGAATTCGGCCAGCGTGAGCGGCGGTCGGGCCGGGTTCGCCGCTGGCGTCGCGGTTGGGGTTGACGCTGGAACCGGCGTCGGAGCGGAAGCGGGCGCGGAATCGCTGGCGGCGAGCGCGGCGGGCTTGGCTTCGGTCGGCAGCGGCTTCCAGGTCAGGCCGTCCGTCGAGTAGGTCAGGTCGTAGGTCAGCGTATCGTTGTCGGGGTCGGTTCCGTTCCAGCGAACCGTCTGCGTTTTGGCCCAGCGCTCGCCCCCGGACGGCGACGTGAACGCGACGCGCGGCGATTGGTTGCGCGGCAGATAGCTGAACGAAACTTCACGGACGGCGGGCGCAGCCGTCGCCCCGCCCGTGTTCGCGCGCAACAGCAGGCGGTATTGCAGGAACCGGGCGGGCGGACTGGCAATGGTTCCCTCGGACGCGCCCGCGCTCGTCTGCACCGGCGTCCAGGCGCTCCAGGTCGCGTCCGGCTCGGCGACGTTGCCGGTGCGGGTTTCCACGCGCAGACCGGTCCCCGGCGCGAGCGAGGCGTTCCACCGCGCCGTTCCCCACTGGCTGACCAGCCGGGCGTCATGCACCACCGACTCGAACGCGCTGGCCGTCGTTGCAGCCGTCCCCGCAACAGTCGGGTCGGTCGGGTTGGTCGTGTAAATCTCGCCGATGTTGCCGGTTCCCGCCGCAACATTCCCGTTCGGCAGCACGGTCATCGTCAGGAAATCCACGTCTCTCGGATTGTCGAGCGGCTGCACCGTCACCGGCGCGGGCGAACCCGGCGTCGGCGATACGTGATAAATTGCGTTCACCGTCGCGGCGTAAAACGTCTTGTCCGGGGCGGGCCGAATGGCCGTGAAGAAGGTTGTGGCGCGGTCGTAGCACAGCGTCGCGGTTCCGTCCGGGGCGATGCGGTACAGCAGGCCCTTCGGCCCGGTTCCCACGTACAAATTTCCCTGCCCGTCCGGGGCGAGCGCGGTGATCGCGTTTTCTTTGGCATCGTACAGCACGCCGCTTTTACCGTCCGGCGTGATTTTGTACACGATGCCGTCGTTGCCCGTGCCGACGTACAAATTATCCTGCGCGTCGGTCGCGAGGGCCATAATATGGTCGGCATTCGTCTTGACGTAGGGCTTGAGCGCGCCGGTCGGAACGACGGACGCCCGCTGATCGGCTGCCGACAGCCGATACACCGTGCCGCCGCCACCCGGCCCGACGTACAGGTTGCCCGCTTTGTCCTGCGCCAGGGCGAGAATATACTTTTCGGGCAGACTGCCCATGAGTTTCGCCGCGCCGTCCATCCCGATGTGGTACAGCGCGCCCTTGACGCCGCTTCCGGCCCAGAGCGTTCCGTCGGCAGCCAGCAGCAGGCTTTGCACCGAAACGACGGGGAGCGTGGCGAAAACGCTGGCATTACCGGACGGGTCTATTTTGAGGATTTTGCCGGACGTGCCGGTTCCCGCGTATAGATTGCCCTGCGCGTCGGAAGTCAGCGCCCAGATGTAGGTTTCGCTCGTCGAGACCAGGCGGCGCAGGGTCGGGGCGAGGCGCAGTTCGCCGCCCGCCGTGACGCTGGTTCCCGCAAACTTGCCGGAGGCGAAGTCGGCGCGGGCGGTCTGCCGCCAGACTTGCAGCTGGCGGCCTACGGGCTTGTCCGCTGTCGCGTCGGAAGCGACGGGCGGCGCGGGCGTGATCGGAGCGACGGTCGCCGTTGTCGAAGCGTCGGCGGTCGGGGCGTCGGCGGGTTTCGTCGGATCCGTCTTGCCGAGTTTTTTGTTGGTCGGCTTCGCGTCCGGCTTCGTTCCGCCCGTTTTGCCGCCGTTCGGGGCGGCGGGCGGGTCGGTCAAAGTTTCCAGGCCGGGCGTCACCGCCGCCATCCAGCGCAGGCGGGCCGGGTCGGTTTCGAGAAGGGGCAGACCGGCGGTCAGATCGGGCGTGTCGCCAACTCGCGCGCTTTCCGTCGCCGCTGCGGGCCGCGCGCTGCGGTTTTTCGTCTCGTTGTCGCCATCTTTCTCGTTTCCGTTTTTGTCGCTCGTGTTGTCGGCGCTCGCGTCATCGTCATTGGCGCTGGCGCTCAGGCCGCTGCCGCCGACGAGCGAGGGCGGCGAGCCGCCCAGACTGCTCGCGCCGCCGGAAGAACTGCTCAATCCGCTGCTGACGCCCGTCTCCTGCGAATTCTTGCGAACGACGGTCACGACCAGTTGCTGCGAGCCGCTGACGACATAATCGGTCGGCGCGGTCGTTCGCAGTTCGTCGCGCTCCAGGCGAACGCCCGAATTGCGGTCGGAGCGCATCAGGGCGGATAGGTTGGGCGGCAGCTGCGAGAGTTTTTCGCCTTCCAGGGCGGGCGCTATCGTGTTCAAGACCAGGCGCGCGACCAGGTCGGTGTTGTACTCATGCTGGTTCAGGCGGGCCACCATCTGGCGCACGTTGACCGGCGGGGTCTGCGGGTCGGTCGCGCCGCTGCTGATGACAAACGGGCCGATGCGGGTCACGCTGGCAGTCCCGCCGCGCACCGCCAGTTGATACCGCCCGGAAGGGGTGTCGGACGGGATTTTGAGCGTGATCGAGCGCGTGATCGGGTCGCGGCGATACGGTTTCAGCACAACGCCGACGTCGAGGGTATCGCCCGGCTCGTACCGGCCCTGTTTCAGAAAGATGCGCTCGACCGTCGCCGTGTTGTGGCCGCTCGTGATGTCAACGGTCATCCGGGCGCTCTTGATGGGCAGGGGGTAAAACGGGTTCCCGCTCACGATGCCGGTAATGTCGTTGAGGTCGCCGGTCGCGGTCGCGGCCAGTTCGCTCGAATCGAAGACCACGTTCGTGCGCGAAACGCGGCCCACTTCCGCCGCATCAAGCGTCGTCGTGACCTTCGCCATCGCGTCGCCGGGCGTGTTATGCACGCGCGTAATCGCCTCGCGCGCCACCAATCGCAATAGCAGGGCGGTCAGGTCGGGATGCTGAAACAATTGGCTGTGAAAGGTTTCCTCGCGCCGGGTCGTCTCGTCGCGCACAGTCACGTCGAAGGGAATCAGGTTCGGCTTGCGCCCCAACTCGCCGCTCACGGAAAAGTCGCGATCCTGCACCAGGGTTCCGATGACCGGCCCGGCGACCGCGATATGATGCGAGGTTTGGAAGCCGGAAAACACGTCCACGATGTAGGCCGAGGTGATCGCCCCGTTGAGCGCGCCCAATCCGAAGAGGGGATGCCCGAAGCCGAGCATTCGATTGCCGCGCCGATAGGTGACGGTTCCGGTTCCGCCCACTTGCACATCGCCGGTCGCCAGAAAGGTTCCGAACGCCGAGCCGGGCCGGAGCGGAGCCGCCTTGAAATCGGATTTGCGCCCGACGAGGGCGTCCTGCGCGACCGTCAGCGGCAGGCCGCGCTGATCCAGTTCTTTTTGCAGCCACAAACGGCCCGGCCCGCTGATGCCGGTCACGGACAGCAGCGAGGTCGCGCGGTGCAGCACAGCCAGACTTGCGGTCGAGGGGCGCGGGTCATTGGCGCGGGCGTTCAGCACGAGGCGCGTCAGGCGGCGATTGCCGACGACGAGGGGCGCGGGCAAATCCACGACGCGCACGGTCGAATCGCTGCGCCAGCCGGTCAGCCCGCGCCGGGTTCCGGGGTATGCGTCGCCGGTGCGGGTCGGGGCGACGCCGGTCTTGGGCGGCGTGGCGGCGGGCGCGGATTTCGTCGGCGCTTCCGGCTCGGCGGGCTGAAAATAGGGCGGGCGCTGCGGGATGTTCGGGTCCCACGCTTCCAGCATGTCTTCAATCGGCGTCACCATGCCGACCGGCTCTTTGGGAAACGCCTCGCCCATCGAGAACGCCCCGATAATTTTGCCGTTGATGTAAATCGGGCTGCCGCTCATGCCCTGAATCAGGTTCGCGCCGCGCTCCGTAATCGGCCCGCCTTTCATGCGGATCAAGATCAGGTCGCGGCCCAGGTTGGCTTTCTTCAAAATGCCGACAACGGTCACTTGAAAACGCGAAATCGTATTGCCCTTGAAGGTCGTCAGCCCGTAGCCGGTCATGCCGGGCTTTACCAGACGGAGCGGCAGGATGTCGGGATACTGCGGCGCGGCGGCGAGCGCGGGCCGGGCGGCGAGCAAGCCGAGGGCTAAAACGCAAACGCCCCCCGCGTCTGCAATGCGTCGGCGTAGGGGCGGGGTCGGTTCGATACGGCGGAAGGCGAACATGGAGCGGTTTCCTCCTGAGAATGCAATGGCAAGCTTCAGCCCTGAATTTGCGTCTGGGATTTTAGTAGGGATTCGCTAACGGCGCGTCCACGATTTCAAGGGCGTCGCCCCCGGCTTCCACGCGGCGAAAAAAGCACGAGCGATACCCTTCATGGCAGGCCGCGCCGACCTGCTCCACCTTGATCAGCAGGCAGTCCTGGTCGCAGTCCACGTAGATACCTTTTACGTGTTGAACGAACCCGGAGGTTTCCCCTTTGATCCAGTATTTTTGACGCGAGCGGCTCCAAAAAGTAACGCGCCCGGTCGCAATCGTGCGCTCGACGGCCTCCTGGTTCATGTACCCGACCATCAGCACGTCACTATTATCGGCATCCTGCACGACGGCGGGCAGCAAGCCGTTGGCGTCGAACTTCAACCCCTGCGGAACTAACACGAAAGCAGTCTCCTTACTCGAATTGCGCGGCGAACGGGAGGAACGGGAATAAATCCCCGTTCTGAAATGCGGCGAACGGCAGCGAACGGGATTGAAACCCCGTTCTGAAATACGTAGCCCGCCTGCGCGGGCTAAAATACGGCGCTGACTGAAGGCTGTTTTGACTTGTCTGCCTTCGCGAGTTGAAAACGCGCTCCGACGCTCGGCCTTGTGTATTGCAGGCCACGCAGGTGGTCTGTGCCTTTCAGAACGGGGATTTATTCCCGTTCGGCTGTCGCACTTCAGAACGGGGTTACCATCCCGTTCGTCCGTTCGCAACTCTAGAGCCGCATACAGACGCCCCGCTCCGCCAGATACCCCTTGATTTCGGCAATCGTAACCTGCCCGTCATGCACCATCGAGGCGATCAGGGCGGCGTCGGCGCGACCGTCCGTCACGGCTTCCAGACAGTGCTGCGGCGTTCCGGCTCCGCCCGACGCAATAACCGGGATTTGCACGGCCTGCGCGACGGCGCGCGTCAACTCCAGGTCGTAGCCGATTTGCGTGCCGTCCCGATCCATGCTCGTCAGCAGGATTTCGCCCGCGCCCATCGACTCGGCGCGCATCGCCCATTCCAGCGCGTCCACGCCGGTCGGCGTGCGCCCGCCATGCACGAAAACTTCCCAATGCGGCGCGCCGTCCGGCTTCGTCCCGACGCGCTTCGGGTCAATCGCGACCACGACGCACTGCCGCCCGAACTGCTCCGCCGCCTCAGTCAGCAGGGCCGGGCGTTCCAGAGCGGCGGTGTTAACGGCCACTTTATCGGCTCCGGCGCGCAGGATATGCCGAAAATCTTCCGCCGTGCGAATGCCGCCGCCGACCGTAAAAGGAATGAACACCTGCTCGGCGACCCGCGCCGCCATGTCCGTCAGAATGTCACGCCGCTCGTGGCTGGCCGTAATATCGAGGAAGACCAGTTCGTCCGCGCCCATCGCGTCGTA
>JBBRNU010000101.1:0-10393 GCA_038230115.1 Chthonomonadales bacterium
CTGCCCTTCGCCAGCGAGACCTCTTTGAACGACGAGGCGGCGATGAAAGCGGCGTCGGTTTTCGCCGACGTCTTGATGGCGTCGGCGATCAGGTCGCCCATCGCGCTTTCTTTCGAATCAACGTCCTCGGTCGTCAGCTTGATCTCGGTTTTGGTGTCGGCAAGGGCGGGCAGCGCGGGCGCCGCGAACGGCGTCAGCGCGCCCGCAAAACCAACCAATCCACACGTTCGGCGGAACAATCGGTTCATGGTTCTTGCCTCATTTCTCTTTCAGGTCGTCGCAGTCTATAACAAATTCGCGCGCTTCGAAACGCGGCGCGCTCTGGATTTCATCGCCCTGTCGTGACTTCAAACCTCTTATTCAATTTTACGCGGTCAGTTTGCCGGGGGGTTCAACCTCCGGCAACAAAGGGCAGGCGTCCTGCGGACGCGGCGTCACGCCGGTTCGAGGCTTGCGCTTTCCTGCCAGGAGTTGAAAACTCCTGGCAGACCGCCCGACGAGACAGATACGTTATTTCGATTTTACGCGGTCGGCTGCTTGCGGGCTTGCTGCCATTGCAGCCACGCCTGCAGGAACGGGTCCAAGTTGCCGTTCATCACGCCGATCACGTCGCCGGTCTCGTAATTCGTGCGGTGGTCTTTCACCATCGTATAGGGCTGGAACACATAGGAACGATCCTGGTTGCCCCACTCGTTGGCTTTGGACTCGCCGCGCAGGGCGGCCAGTTTCTCTTCGCTTTCGCGCCGCTCGCGATCGAGCAGACGTGATTGTAAGACTTGCATCGCCATCGCTTTGTTCTTGTGCTGCGAGCGCTCGTTCTGGCACGTCACGACCAGGTTGGTCGGCAGGTGCGTGATGCGAACGGCGGAGTCGGTTTTGTTGACGTGCTGCCCGCCCGCGCCGCTGGAACGATAGTAGTCTATCCGCAGATCGTCCGGGTTGATGTCTACGGAAACTTCCTCGCCCAAGTCCGGCAGCACGTCTACGGACGCGAACGACGTTTGGCGGCGCTTGGCGGCGTCGAAGGGCGAAATTCGCACCAGCCGATGCACGCCTTTTTCGGCCATCAGGTAGCCATACGTGTTGCGGCCATGCACAAGAAGCGTCGTACTTTTCAGTCCGGCGACCTCGGCCTCGGTTTCTTCCAGCACGTCGCAGGCGTACCCATGCAACTCGGCCCAGCGCAGGTACATTTTTTGCAGAAGCGTGACCCAATCGCAGGCGTCCGTGCCGCCCGCGCCCGCCTTGATTTCCACGATGGCGTCTTTGGCGTCATGCTCGCCGGACAGCAGCGTTTCGAGTTCCACCTTGTCCAGGTCGGCGGCCAGTTGGCGCGTCTCGGCAAGCAGTTCAACGCTCTCGCTCGAATCGTCGGCTGCGCCCGCTTCGGTCAGCAGGTCGCACATCACGTCCAGGTCATCGAGCCGGGCTTCCAGGGCTTTATAGGGCGCGAGGAATTCGCGGGCCTGACTGAGAGTCTGCATCAGCGTTTGGGCCTCGCTCGCGTTTTCCCACAGGTCGGGCTGCGCGGCGCGGGCCTCCATATTTACAATATCGGCTTGTCGGCGGGTCTGGTCAAAGATGACCTCCCAGCTCGACCAGCCGGGCGCGCAGATCGCGCGCTTCGCGGCGGACTTCTTCGAGCAACGAGTTTTCCTTCCTGAGCGCGGGCAGGCCAAACAATCGGCGTGTCACCCCGCGCGGCGCACACAAACTTACATTTTTAGTATACAGCCGAGGCCGGGGGTTGTCAAGCGGCGGGGGCGTCCGACCGGCCTAGCGCGTCTTGTTTTTTAACCTTCGCACCCGCCTCGCACTTTTGATGCCGCGATCGGCGCAGGTTCCTGTCTTCCTCGGTTGCTAAGTTGACTGTTATCCCGTATAATGGACAAGGGGGGGTAAACCATGAACGCTGGATTGATTGAATGCCGACCGGACATTATGATGGGAAAGCCCGTCGTCGCAGGAACGCGCATCACAGTCGAAATTATGTTGGAGAAATTGGCGGCGGGGGAGACAATGGAGCAGTTGCTGACGGCCTATCCCCGGCTGACGCAGCCTGCTATTCTTGCCGCATTCGAATTTGCGGCGCAAGCCTTGCGCGCCGACGTTATTTATCCTGTTGATTTGACGGAAGAGGAACATGCATCTGCTGGCAGATGAAAGCGTGGACGGGCAAATTGTGGCGCAATTGCGAGTTGGGGGACATACGGTTTTGTACGTGGCCGAGATGGAACCGGGTATCAGTGACACATCCGTGCTTGAGCAAGCGAACGCGAACAACGCGCTGCTGATTACCGAAGATAAGGATTTTGGCGAATTGGTTTATCGTCAGGGACTGGTTCACCTGGGCGTTGTGTTGGTACGTCTGACGGGGCTTGCCTCCATTACGAAAGGGCGAATTGTCGCCGATGCAATTACCCAACGTGAGAGTGAGACCCCGAACGCCTTTACAGTGATTTCGCCTGGTCTTGTCCGCATACGAAAGAGAAGCGTCTGAACCTCCATGCAAAGCGTTGCAGGTAGAGAAGGCGCGCTTCGGTTTCGGTATTGCACTCTTCGAGAAAAACACTGTTTTAACTACACCAAGCAGAAGAACATAGCCATGCCCCCGATTCCAACGGTTCCCAATTCTAGCCCGGCATCTACAGAGGCGATCTTGACGAGGCGTAAAGCGCAGGCGCTGCGGCGTTTTGCGGATCGCTACGTCAGCGAGACTCTCGTTATCTCGCCTGCGCTTCGCGATAAAATCAAGCGGTATCATAACGTGAAGACGGGTCGTCTTGTACATCCCGAAGCAGGAGCGGTCGCAACATTCGACGCAGAGCATCATGAGGGAGCGCAATGATAAACACCGTTTGGACAGTTGTTCACGATGGACATATCGAACCGCTCGATAAGATAGACGCGCCGAACGGGACGCGGGTTCTGGTTACCTTGCTTCTGGAAGACGAAACCGACTTTTGGCTCGCCGCGAGTTCCGCTTCGCTGGACGACGTTTGGGACAACGCGGAGGATGAGCGGTATGCCGAACTTCTCGAAGCCTGAAGCCGCGCTGTGCAGTATCCGTTTTCGGACTTGATCCATTGATATGGACATTACTTACCGTTTGCAAGAAGTAGTTTTCCTTTGGGACGAGAACAAAGCGCAAAGCAATATTCAAAAGCATGGCGTTACGTTTCAAGAAGCCGCGGAAGCCTTCTTTGATCCCTTATTATCAAGAGGGAAACGCTTCTGTGGACGGGGAAATGCGGCGCTTTATTCTTGGATACTCTGTTTCTCAGCGCATGCTTTTGGTTGTCTATACAGATCGGCGCGAAAATCCACGTATCATCTCGGCCCGACCCGCCACGCGCCCTGAAAGGAAAATCTATGAACACGCCTGAAGAGGAAATTGTCTTGCAGCTGCACCCGCGTTCGACGGAAAGCGTTCTACTTCAAATCCCGGCGGATGCCCTGCTTGCTCTGGAAAAAGTGGCGGACAGCCGGGATATGTCTGTTCAAGCCTTGCTGAAGTTGTACGTTGGGCAGGGACTGCGTCAGGACGCCGCCCGGTTGTTTTCGGAGCGGGTTATGGAGACGACCGCGCAAGCGCTGGCGCGTCATATCCCTTCGGAGGAAGTGCGTTCCGCTATTTTGCGGGAGATACAGGGCGAAGTCGCGGCCTGAAAATGCCCTATCGCTCGTCCGTCTATGAGAGCGCTTTCCAGACCGTGGCAGGCGACTCTACGAACAACGCATCCGGATTCTGGTCGAAATCGAGGCGACCGCGCAGGGGTTTCATAATCCGGCGCAACGGACAAGCTCCACCGTCTGGGAATTCACCCGTAAGACAAAACGCCCGATTCTTCTTTTGCGGAAGAGACGGGCGTTTTGTCTTACGGCGTTCGGGAGCGGGCTGCGAGCGACCCGCCATTAAACCATAAATCTTCGCGCCAACGCGCTTTTCCCGTGACAAACGTCCCTGCCAACGGTATAGGTATTTTGTAAAAACAGACCGTTCAGGAGAGACGACTATGCCGCCACGCTTCATTGCTCAACAACTTTCGCATCCCGCCGGCTTTCTGGGGAGCCTACGGTTTATTTCTGGCGGTCGCTCGCGGCGGGCTTCGCCGAAATTCACCGCGCGCTAATGCCGGGCGGACGGGTTGTCGTGGGCTTTCTGCCCAAAGAGCCGATGGCTGCGATGGGGTTTCCCTCCGATATTTTCACCCTCCGCACTCTCGAAGAGGTTGTCGCCGCGCTTGAGAAAGCGGGGTTTCGGGACATTCGCGTGGAGCGGCCCGAACCGTCCACGTCCTGGAACGTCATCGTCGCGCAGCGCTGACGGCAGATAGAAGCCCGCTGTTTTCGCGAAGCGGCGCAGACAGGACGGCGACCGGAACGCTGTCATCGCGCGGTTGAAGACGAAAATGAGCGGGCCATCCTTCACGTCGGGAACGCCGTGGCGACGGGAACGTTGTCGTCGCGCGTGATTGCGCGGATAGTTGGATTGGCGGAGAGTTTGAAAGGAAAGCGCCGCGCCGAACGCCTTAACTCGGCGGCGGGGGCGGGAGTTGGGCGGTGAATTTGTAGGTTCCTGAGTCCAGAGTATAAACTGTCGCGCCGTCTTCTGCGCGCTGGAACGTGACGCCGGACGCGCTGGCGCCGGGGATTTTCAACCACTGGCAAACGCCGCGCTTTTCAATAAATTACTGCAAATTACTGCCTCAGAAACTCTGGAAGCGCAAGAAGGATTTTGCGCGCGGTTTGTCAGAATTACACGGCGTGCAAACCAAAATCAGCGGCAGGAGACAAGGGTGGATTTAGAAACGGCATGACAGGAAGAAGAGGCGCGGGTGGACGCGCTGCTCAAGACGGCGGGCCGATATGCCAGCATACTGAAAGCATGGAAAAAAGTCTGCCAGTCGGGACACGTCGGCAACCGGCAAAAGGCCGCGCAAACGGCGGTAGGCGCTGACCGGCACGCCCCTGGAAAACAGCGCGGAAGATGTGGTTTCAATTTTAGAGTTCCTGATGGGCGAACCCGGCAGGCGCGTTCCGCTGCAGACCGAGCAAAAGCCGCTCAAAACGCTGCTGCGTGAGCGGCAGCTGCGCCGCAAAAAAGAGGACGCGCTGCCCGACCTGCCGCCCCGACAGGTGATCGAAGTGGTTCTGGAACTGCCGCCCGCGCCGCGCGCCGCCTACGACCGCGCCGAGCGCGAGGGCATTCTGCGGCTGACCGCATCCGGGGCGTCCGTCACCATCACCCACATTCTGGAACTGATCGTCCGATTAAAGCCGATTTGCAACGTAGACCCGGCGAGCGGCGAGTCGGTCAAGCTGACAGACATTGCCGGTCGTCTGGAAACGCTGGTCGCGGAAGGCTATCGCGCGCTCGTGTTTTCGCAGTTCACGGACAACGTGTTCGGCGTCGGACGGGCGGCGCAATGGCTGCGGGCCTTTCAGCCGCTGCAATATACCGGCAGTCTGTCGTCCGGGCAGAAGGCCGATGTCGTGACGCGGTTTCTCGCCGATACGCGGCACAAAGCGCTGCTGCTGTCGCTGCGGGCCGGGGGCGTGGGGCTGAATTTGCAGGCCGCCTCGTATGTGTTTCACCTGGATCGCTGGTGGAACCCGGCCATCGAGGAGCAGGCCGACAGCCGCGCGCATCGCATGGGGCAGCCTTACCCGGTCACGGTTTATCGCTACCTTTGCGTCAACACCATCGAAGAGCGCATAGACCTCAAACTGCGCGAAAAACGCCGGTTGTTTCAGGAGATTGTCGAGGATGTGAGCCTGGATTCGGGAACGGCGTTGAACGAGGCGGAGTTGTTCTCGCTGTTCGGCCTCGCCCCTGCGCGCCCCACCTCGCGAACACAAACCGAACGCCGCTAATCGGCGCGGGTTTCTTGGCCGCGTTTGCCGCGTTTGCCGGGCCTACAAAAGACCCGGCAGGGCGGCTTCGCGCGCTTCGTTGGCCGTCCTCGCGGACGGGACACGGTGAACGCTTAAACGTTTGTTCCTCTCCACGGAAGCAGCGGCATTTTGACGTGCGGGTCTGCAAACGCAATTCCGCTTCGGGCGCAAGGGTCTTTGCATCCTCTCTGTGTCTCGGTGGGTCAAACCCTCACGCGCCAACTTACGGGCGCGAACGTTGGTGCGTCCGTGAGGACGCCCAGCGAAGCGCGCGAAGCCGCCCTGCCGGGTCTTTTGTAGGCCCGCACAAAGCCCGGCGAACACGCTTCATAGACCCCGCTTTCCTGGCCCCGAATAAAGCGCTCCGGTCGCCAGCGCGAGCAAAACTGCCGCTGCGGTCGCTAATCATCTGTTTGCCACGAAACTCCTCCCCGCCCGGTTGACGTCAGGACGCCGCGTAGAGTACACTGCACTATTATCGCTGCAAACCAACAAAGTGAGAATTGACGCCATGAAAACGGTTCACGTCGCCATTGCCGGAGCCACCGGCGCGGTCGGGACGGAGTTCCTGCGCCTGCTCGAAACGCGCGAGTTTCCGATGGAGTCGCTGCGCCTGCTGGCTTCGGAACGGTCGGTCGGGCGCACCCTGACCTGCCGGGGCCGCGCTTATAAAGTGGAACTGCTGACGCCGGAAGCGTTTCGCGGCGTGGACATCGCGTTTTTTTCTGCGGGCGGGGCGCGCAGCAGAGAGTTTGCGCCCGCCGCCGTGAGCGCGGGCGCGCTCGTCATTGACAACTCCTCGGCGTTTCGCATGGCCCCCGACGTGCCGCTCGTAATCCCGGAAATCAACCCCGAAGACATTGCGGCGCATCGGGGCATTATCGCCAACCCCAACTGCTCGACCATCGTCTTGCTGATGGCGGTCGAACCGCTGCGCCGTCTGGCCCCCGTGCGCCGGATCGTGGTTTCGACCTATCAAGCGGTCAGCGGCGCGGGCGCGCAGGCGATGCAGGAGCTGCTGGATCAAACCCATAGCGCGCTGCACGACCGTCCGGTTACGCCAGAAATATTTCCGCATCCGGTCGCGTTTAATCTGTTTTCGCACAACACGAAAATTGACGACACGGGCTACAACGAGGAAGAGCGCAAGATGCTGCACGAGTCGCGCAAAATTCTGCACGACCCGGCGATGAAAATTACCGCCACGTGCATTCGCGTTCCCGTCCTGCGCGCCCATTCGGAAAGCGTCAACATCGAGTTTGCGGCAGGGCGTCGGCCCGCGCTCGACGCGGCCCGCGCGGCGCTGCGGCAGTTTCCGGGCGTCGTCGTCGTGGACGACCGCGAACGCAACCATTTTCCGATGCCTCTGGAAGCGAGCGGGCGCGACGAGGTGCTGGTGGGCCGCCTGCGCGAAGACCTTTCCAACGACGACGCGCTCGACCTATTCCTGTCGGGCGACCAGATTTTGAAGGGCGCGGCTCTCAACGGCATCCAGATTGCGGAAACGTGGCTGCGCCAGGAAACGAAAACGGCGGCGGTCTAACGCGCGTCGCGGTCAAGTTGGAGGCGCGGGATTGCGCGCATCGGAAATTGGCATTCGAGAGGAAGCGGGAATGCGAAAAGCGGTGTTTGGACAGGTGTTGACGGCGATGGCGACGCCATTTGACGCGAACGGCGAAATCAACCCGACCGCGACGGCCCGGCTGGTCGCGCATCTGCTTGCCAACGGCTCGGACGGGATTGTGGCGGCGGGAACGACCGGCGAGTCGCCGACCCTGAGCCACGACGAGAAGCTGCGCCTGTTTCGCCTGACGCGCGAGGCGGCGGGCGGGCATGGAACCGTGATTGCCGGAACCGGCGGCAACGATACGCGCGCCAGTATCGAACTTTCCCGCGCGGCGCAGGCGACGGGCGTGGACGGCCTGCTGCTGGTTGTGCCGCCCTATAACAAGCCGTCGCAGGAGGGGATGTACCGGCATTTTCGGGCGATTGCCGAAAGCGTTCCCGATTTGCCCTGTATGCTTTACAACGTCCCGTCCCGCACGGCGCAGAATCTGGACGCCGCGACGACCGTGCGTCTGGCGCGGGACGTTCCCAACATCGTGGCGACCAAAGAGGCGTCGGGCAATCTGATACAGTGCGCCGAGATCATCGCCGGGTCGCCGCCCGAATTCGTTTTGTACAGCGGCGACGACGCTCTCGCGCTGCCCCTGCTGGCGATTGGCGGCGTGGGCGTCGTGAGCGTGACCGCGCACCTGGTCGGCAGGGACATGAAGGCGATGCACACGGCCTTTTTTATGGGACAACTGGACGAGGCGGCGCGCTTGAACGGCAAGATGCTGCCCATCGTGCGCGCCTGCTTCCAGCCGACGACGCCCAGCCCGGCCCCGCTGAAAGCTGCCCTGAATCTGCTTGGTCTGGAAGTCGGCGGCCTGCGCCTGCCCCTCGTGGAAGCCAACGCCGAGGAACGAAATCTAATGCGCGCCGCGCTTGCGGACTACGGATTGGCGTGAAGAACGCTGGAACAACATCGGTTGGCGTGAAACATCTGGACGGAAACTGCCGGGCGACGAAATGGCTCATACGAACCGGCATGAAACTGCCGGGCGCGCAAATACGCCCGGCCACTATCGAAATCGAGCGGAATTGAGAACGCCTCGAAACGTAAGGACTTTTTGACTTGAACGGAAAATTACAAATCATCTCTCTCGGCGGCAGCGGCGACATCGGCAAAAACATGCTCGCCTTCCGCTACGACGACACCATTATCGTCGTGGACTGCGGCGTGGCCTTCGCGAACGAAGAGCAGCCCGGCGTTGATCTCATCATCCCCGACATCACGTACCTGCTGGAAAATCGCGACAAGGTCAAGGCGATCTGCATCACGCACGGGCATGAAGACCACATCGGCGCGCTGCCCTACGTCCTGCGGCAATTGCCGCTTCCGCTCTATGGCACGAAACTGACGCTTGGCATGGTGCGCGAAAAACTGAGCGAACACGGGCTGGCGAGCAGCACGGAATTCAACGTGTACCCCGACCGGGAAGCCGTGCAGTTCGGCCCGCTGTCGGTCGAGGCGATTCACGTTACGCACTCCCTGCCCGATGCGGCCAGCCTCGCCATCAAGTCGCCGGTCGGAACCGTCGTGCATACCAGCGACTTCAAAATTGACCAAACGCCCATTGACAACCACCTGTTCGACTCCTCCCGCTTCGCGCAGTTGGGCGACGAGGGCGTGAAACTGCTGATTTCCGACAGCGTGAACGTGGAGCGCAAAGGCTGGTCGCCCTCGGAACGCAGCCTGGTTCCGGTTTTTGACCGCTTCATGCGTGAGTGTCCGGGGCGCGTCATTGTGGCGACCTTCGGCTCCAATCTGCATCGCGTTCAGACGGTTTTCGACGTGGCGGAAAAATACGGGCGGAAAGTGGCGGTCTTCGGGCGCAGCATGAGCCAGAACATCGCGACGGCCCGCTCGCTCGGCTACCTGCGAATCAAAGACACGCAGGTCGTCAAAGTCGAGGATTTGTACAAGCTGCCCCCGCAGCAGGTCGCCATTCTCACGACCGGCAGTCAGGGCGAGCCGCTCGCCGGGCTGACGCGCATGAGCCGGGACGAGAACGCCAAAGTGCAGATCGAGCCGAGCGATACCGTAATCCTCTCCTCGACGCCGATTCCCGGCAACGAGGATATGGTCTGGCGCGTCGTGAACCGCATCTTCCGGTCGGGCGCGAACGTCATTTACGACGCCATTCAAAACGTCCACGTTTCCGGGCATGGCTATCAGGAAGAGTTGAAAATGATGATCAACCTGACCAGCCCGGAGTTCGTCGCGCCCTATCACGGCGAGCCGCGCCATTATGCGTCTTATGCGAAAATGGCGCTGGACATGGGCTATCTGCCGGAGCAGATTTTGACGTTCGACGTCGGACAGATGCTGGAAATGGACGCCGAGGGCGTGCGTCGCTCCGAGACGACGGTTCCGCACGGCAGCGTGCTGGTGGACGGCGTTTCGACCGGGGGCGTTTCCGACGTGGTGCTGCGCGACCGGCGGCATCTGTCGCAGGACGGCACGGTGATCGTGACGGTCTCGATGGATCGCAGCAACGGCGAAATTCTGGCCGGGCCGGATTTGCTGTCGCGCGGCTTTCTCCTGCCCGAAGACAGCAACGAGCTGTTCGAGGGCGCGAGCGAGAAGATCGTCGAGGCGATTGACGAGCTGAACCTGACCGAAAACTCCGACCTGGACACCGTGCGGCTGACCGTGCATGATACCGTCGCCAAGTATCTCCGCAAGCGCACGAATCGCCGCCCGGTCGTGGTTCCCGTCATCATGGAAATCTAGCGCAAGGAACAAACGCGATGGACGGAATTCAGTACATCAACGCCTATCTCGATGATGTGCGGAGTCTGCTGGGGCGGGTGGACGCGGCGGCGGTCGAGGGTGTCGTGACCGCGCTGCTGGAAGCGTGGCGCGCGGGGCGGCGCGTACTTCTAA
>JBBRNU010000102.1:0-10322 GCA_038230115.1 Chthonomonadales bacterium
GCCGACGCCCGCGCCAATCCCGGATAAGCCGACCGCGCCGCAAGGCTCTGCCGAAGCCGCGCCCCCATCTCCTGTCGCGCCGTCTCCGCTCCAGGACATGGGCGAGCCGTTCAGGAGCCTGCTGCTTCAAATTGAAGCCGCCGCGCCGCTGCTTCCCTGAGCCGTTCTGCCAACCCGCAGCCAATACCACCGAACCAATGAGTAAGCCCCGCCTTCATTTCAATCCCAGGTAAGTTCCAGGGAAAGAGAAGGCGGGGCTTGCGTTCGTTTTGACCGCTCTGTTCTGAAAAAGCGAACGGGGACGCACGGGCCGAAAAAACCGTTAGATGCCGAAGCGCGAGGCGAGCGGCGCAACCTGCGGCAGTACGCGGCGCGTGGAAGCGGCCCAGCGCGCGGTCAGGGCCGACGTCGAAACGCCCTCGGCGCGAGCGTCCTGCGGCTTCACTTCCGCCAGCAGATAGCGGCGCACGACGATTTTGTTGCCCATCGTCTTGATGTCGCTGGCCCGGAGCGGCGGCGACTGCACGCGCGAAAGAATTTCCACGGTGCGCGCGTCCAGGACTTCGCTCCGCATGATCGGAGTCATCGCGCCGTCGCTTTTCTTGATGTTGATAATTTCGAAGCCCGACATGGCCCACATCGTGGGCGCGGCGCTTTCGATACGGGGAATATTGCCGATGGGCAGAATTTCCTGCGCCGAAACGACGCCGGGAACGCCCGCAAACGCGCCCAAAAGCGCAACTACAATCCACTTCATGATGAACTCCTCCGGTTCCGAATTCCAAATGGATGCAAACGATGACGGCGAAAAACAGGCCGCTCGCTCGTCTTGTAGACGAAGCGTTCTGCCCGCTTGTTCCCGCGTCTACCTGAATTTCGGTAGATTCTCACAAAATCTTGCAATAACGCGCGCCAATCCGCCCCCTATCGCTTTGCAGCCACGAAGCGATACGGTGAACGAGAACTTACGCGCCTTGTTGGGACGGAACCTTGCTACGCGATGTTCCCGAATGAATCGCCGCGCCGCCCGCTTCCAAGAGAGGGCGTATAGGCGGGATGCCCCCTCCGACAGGATGGAAGGAAAGTTCTTTCGATCCTCGGCGCGGCGATTGCCGGGCGTCGCGAACGCCGGTTTCGATGGCGAAGCGGGCGGCTTTTTTAGCCTCCGCTATACGCTGGCTCTCCGTAGAGAATGCCGCGCCCGTCGGTGCCGACGTAGACACGACCGAACACGCGCGGGTCGGCGGCGAGGCAGCGAAAGCGCGTCCCCCATTGATGCCGCGCGTCGTTGAGACGTATCCACGTCGCGCCCCGATCATCCGAGCGCCAGATCGCGCGCGTTTCGCCCTGATGTCCGATGGCGAAGAGCGCCGGATAATCCTGGCCCGGCGGCGCTTTGCCCAGGCTCAACGCCTCGACGCGCAGGGTTCCCCCGGATGGCGCGAACGATTTGCCGCCATTAACGGAGTGGAAAAGCCCCTGTCTGCTCACGAACCAGAGGTCGCCTTCCCTGCCCTCCGTTGCAAGAAGCGGCCAGGCCGCCTCCGTTCCCGTCGGTCGGTCTCGGCTGATGTCAGACGGCAGGCCCGCGCTGGCCGACGCCGTGAACGTCGCGCCGCCATCGCTGCTGGCGAGAATCGCGCCGCTGCTGAAATCCAGGGCGTAGAATTTGTCGGCGTTCACGCGGTCGGCGACCGGACGCCCCGTCGTCGGCAAGCCCTGAACCGGCGTCCAGGTTTGGCCTCGATCTCGCGTAATCTGCGGCGCGGGCGTCAGCGCCACAAACGTTTTCCCGTCCGCCGACACGATGAGCGCGGGGCTGGCGTTTCGGGTTCCGGCTGTCGTTCCCGTCGGGAGCGTCAAAGCCTGCCAGGAATGCCCGCCGTCTTCCGAATAGGCCAGGGGAGCCTGCCCGGTATGAGGACGCCCGCTGCGGACGATGACGCCGGGGCTGCGCGCCGCATAATCGAGCGTGTTGGTGTTGTTGAATTGCGGGTTTTGATACATTCCCTGCGGCGGGGATATAGCGAGGTCATCATGCACAAAACCGCCGATGTCGCCGAAGCCGCTGAGAAGATGCGCGCCGCCGCTCGGACTGAGCAGGGTGATGATCGCGGTTTGCTCGATGCCGTTCACCCAGGGAAACCACGTGGTGATTTTGTTCCGGCTGACGTCGGAAAAAGCGCGTGTGGCGAAAATCGTCGCGCCGGTGGCATACGCCGCGAAATCGGAGTTGAACGGGTCAATGGCTAAGGCCGACATCCACCAGCCCAGTTTCGCCTCTTTTTCGCCCCACTTCAAATAGGGCGTCGCCCGGACGTCGCGCCGGCTTTTGCCGACAATATCGGCCCAGGTTTTGCCGCCATCGGCGCTGCGCCAGATGGTGTCCACCGGCCCCCATCGGTTCATGGTGGCGACGCCGAGAACGCCGGGGCGCTGGCGGTCGAGGCTGATCCCCATGTAGCCGCCTTTGGGACGATCCGGGCGCTTGTCGGGCGTAATGTCCGTCCACTGGCCGCTGCGCGTGTCGAGTTTCATCACCGCGCCGTCGGTGACCCCATTAGGGCCGATGCCGTTGCTATACGTGATGTAGAGAACGCCGCGGTCATCTATTTCCGCTTTCGCGGGCAGCAATTCGGGTTTGGGTTCGCCCGGCACGGACTGCCAGGTCAATCCCGCATCCTGGCTGCGGAAAAGATGCTGCGGGCCGGGATCGGCGGACGCCACGAAAATGGTTTTGGTGGCCGCGCCGCGCTTGCCGCTCTGCGGGTCGAAGACGACGAAACTGAGGCCGCCATTGGTCGGGCCGCGTCCGGGCAGGCCGCGACCCGGAAGCGGAAAACTCGCCACTTTCCGCCAGGTCTCTCCCCGGTTCGCGCTCTGCATCAGGCCGTCATGCCGCGAGCCGAAATATAAAATGCGGTTGTCGTTGGGATCAACGGCCAACCGCTCACCCAGGCCGCGCCCGTCCTCGTTGCCGCCCATGCGAAAAGGGACGGGAAACGCCTGCCATGTCTTTCCCTTGTCGCGCGAGCGCAGGATGGCCGTCGGGTCGCTGCGATACATCCCCGCCGCGATGTACACGACGTTGGCGTCTATGGGATCGGGCGCGATGCTTTCGGTTCCAAAATAACTGGATTCGCTGAATTGGTCGTGCATCGGAATCCAGGTTTTTCGTCCGGCGTCCCAGCGATACGCCCCGCCCATGTCCGAGCGTAGATAAGCCAATCCGCGCTCGACGCGGCTGAAAACGATGCCGGGAATGAAGCCGCCCGCGCCCACTTTCACGCTCTTCCAAACGTAGGGAGCGGGCGTTGGGGCCGCAGCCTCGGAAGCGTCCGCGCTCCTTAACGCCAGTCCCAGCATAACGGACGCCGCCCAGACCCATTGTCGTCGTGGCATTTTGCGTCTCCTTTCGCTTTTATTTTTTAATAGACCCAACTTGCTGCTGAGGCTCGTCTGCGCGTCGAACGGGATTGAAACCCCGTTCTGAAATGCACAGACCACCTTCATGGCCTGCAATGCCGAAGCGCCAGCGCGTGTCTGCATCGCCTAAGCGCCCGAACGTGTTTAGCCCGCGCAGGCGGGCTTTGCGTTTCAGAACGGGGTTTCAATCCCGTTCGACGCGCCTCATGCCTTTGTACCAGACGAGCGGGCTAGAATAACAAATTGGGTTGAAACGTATTGAACGGCATGCAACGCTAAAAACCCGGCGGAACTTGCGCTCCGCCGGGTCAATCTTATACGACTTTGAACGATCATGGCCCAACGTCTGCTGCAGGACGTGAACGGCGCAAAAGAGTTCCCGCAATTTATATCGAAAGGTGTAGACCGACGCCAATTGTCAGCAAAACGCGCTTTAGCGCCAGGCATAAAGGCGGCTTCTGCGTCAGAAACAGTCGGTCGTCTCAGTAGACGATGAACTGTTCCAGATACTTTTTGCCGATGAGGAATCCTTCCTCGCGCTCGACCGACTCGTCCTCATGCTCGATGGAAATGACGCCGTTATACCCGTTGCGGCGCAGGGCGGCGATGTACTCGCCCCAGCGCACCTGCCCCAGACCGGGGATCACGTACCGCCACCACCCGTCGCCCTGATTGCCGACGATGCGCTTGACGTGCGCCTTGATTTCGGTATCCTTGCCATGCGTGTGGAAAATGCGGCTGGCGAACTTGTCTACGGCTTCGATGTAATCAATGTCCTGCCAGAGCAGGTGCGAGGGATCGAAGTTCAGCCCCAGATTTTTGTGCGGCACGACCTCGAAAAGACGCTGCCAATGCCCCAGATGCTGGATGTTGGTGGCCGTCCAGTTTTCCAGGGCGATCTTGATGTTTTTGGATTCGGCGTGTTCCAGCAGGGGCGGCAGAACCTGAAGGCAGTCCTCCTCGATGACCTGATAGCGGTTTTTGCCGCCATAAGGCAGGCCCGCGAGGGTGCAGACCACCTCCACGCCGAGCAGGGCGGCGGCGTCAATGGCATTGCGAACCGTCTGCAGATTGGCTTTGCGGCGGTCGGGGTCGCCGTCTGTGAGGTTGGTGTAAGCGGCCAGCCCGGTAATCTGGAGCGAGCGCTTGTCCATCAGGTCGCGAACGGCCTGCGCTTCGGCCTGACCGAATTTGTTGGTATCAATGTGCTTGCTGCCCGGCCCGGTCACGACTTCCAGGCCGCCGAACTGATACTGCCCGGCGAAAGCGGCCACGACTTCCAGCGGCTCGCTTGCAAACGGGCCGGTCAAAATGCCAACGAACATATGCGATCTCCTTTGATTGGGGATGGTTTGGCGGAGGCGGTCAAGTGAAAAGGTCTTGACTTCACAACTTGCGTCAGGCCGACTCGACCAGCGAGGGCGGCGCGGACGGTTCCGAAACATTCGTTTGCGGCGCGTCGGACTCTTTGAGGGCTTCAATTTCTACGGTCGGATGGGCGGGCGGCGGCAGGTCGCGGGGATCAGGCTGCCCCGATTGGAGGGCGAGCATGATAGCGTGCAGGCGCTCGGCCCCGCGTTTCAGCGCCTCGCCGCCCTTGACGCCGCCCGTCAGTTCCGTAATCGTCGTGGGACGGGCGAAGCGAACGACCATCCGCTGGCGCGTCCGGCGCGGGGTCAATTTTCCGTAAGGCATCAGGTCGTCCGTGCCAATCAGGATCGTCGGCACGATGGGCGCGTCGGCGCTTTTGGCGATGAGCAGAACGCCCGGCAGCAGCGGCTGCAATTTTCCGTCTTCGCTCAATTTGCCTTCGGGAAAGATGATGACCGCCGCGCCTTCTTTCAATTTCTCTTCGGCGAAGCGCAGAGCCGGACGATCCGGGGTATAGCGCTTCACGGGGAAACCGTGCAGCCAGCGGATCAGCGTTCCCAGCACGCGCATGGAAAACAGCTCTTCCTTCGCCATGATGTAGCAGTCGCGCGGCAGGGCCAGACAGAGCAGAGGCGGGTCGGAGTCGCTGATATGGTTGGACGCGATCAGGACGCCGCCCCGACGCGGCACGTTTTCGCGGCCCTCGAAACGAAACCCGCCGTAGAACCGGTAGAGCAGTTGAAACAGAACCCAGGCGATAGGCCGCGCCAGACCGTAGGGCATCGGAAGCGGTTTCCTTTCCGGTAAATTTTGTTTGGCAGAAGCCGCGCCGCCTTCAAAAAAGCCGTGTCACCTTTGCGGCCCGGCGTCCGTATCAGAAAGAGGTTGAGGCATTATAGCATATGCCAGGCCGGAGCGCATGGGCCGAACGACCTAAATCTTAACCGGTCAGACCAGATTGGCGGGGCGGTTCACCTAACCCCCCGGCCCCCTTCCCCACCGGAGAAGGGGGAGCCAAGCAGCAATATTGTTGGGCGAACGTGATGTTGCGCTATGGCGGGGCTTTTGTTCACTCTCGTGGGCGCGTGCCCTTTTGGAAAGACGCGCGGCCCTTATTTCTGCTCTCCCGTCCGGGTGGGGAAGGGGCCGGGGGTTAGGCGGGTCTTGAAATTCCAAACCGGCCTGCCAGCCATAGGAGCCAGGCCCCGATTCGCTTTGACAGGGGCCGTGTCCAAATGATATAATGCGACCGTTCAGGCGGTGGTCAGGAGAAACGATTTGCTTCCTTTACTTCGCGTCCGCGCGCGTGGGCGTCGTGCAAAAAAGACGAGGGCGGCGCTGATGTTGGCGGGCGGAATCCTCATTTTCGGCGGGCGCGCGGAAGCCCAGACGACGGCCCGGCTTCAGCCCGCAAAAGTCGTCGGGAAGGCGTCCGCAGTCCTGGCCCGCAAGACGGTCGCGCCGGTCGTTAAAGCGTCCGACGCGCTTCATCTAGCCTATGCCCTTCAGCCCGGCGACAGCACGCGCTACAAAGTTCTGGCGATTTTCACCGGGCATTTTCCGCCCTTCGCCCAACCCGACAGCGCGCCGATCAACCTCAAGGCGCAGTTGACGTATGTGATGACGGTGAAAAAATCCGGCGCGGCGGGAACCGAAGTCGCCTTCGAGGTGGATGCCGCCGACATCAGCCTGCTGGAAAAAGAGCCGGGGCCGGACGGCAAAACCGACCCGGAATCTGAAACGCCGTTTCCCCTGCCGCTCGCGCAGGTGCAAAAGGCGCTCAATGTGACGGCGACGCTGCGGCCCGACGGCTCGGTCGCCGGCGTGACCGGCGGCGACACGAACCCGGTCAAAATTGACATTGGCTTCGACCTTCGCAAATTGTTTTTGCTGATGCTGCCGGTCACGTTCCCCGACCGCGCCCTCAAAATCGGCGACTCGTGGAATTTCGACGACGGTGTTTTAGGCCGCAAGCCCGGCCAGACAACCTACACGGCCAGTCTTCTGACAATCCAGCCCGAACCCAAAAGCGCCGCCCTGGGCGTTCGCGAAATTGCCGAGTCCCGCATTGACGACCGACGGGATAAGGACGGCAAAACCACCGATAAGCCCGACGCCGTGGTGGACTCGACGACGGGAACGGTGTCGCTGACCGGCGCGCTCAAATTCGCCGCGCCCGCTTCCGCGCGCGTCGTCGGCGAGCCGGGACGCACCCATGCGCGCCTGGCTGAGGGAACCCTGACGATGACGGCCCTGCTCGACCGCAAGCGCACGGTCGCCGACCCGGAGCATCCCGACGACCCGCTCGCCAGCAAAATTGACGTCAAGGCGCGGCTGTTCCTGCGCGCCGAAAACACGACCCATCGCCCGATTGTCCTGCCGGCAGTCGCGCCCGCCGCGCCGAAAAAATAGCCTTCGGCGCGTTCTCTCGAATACTGCCCGCCGCCAGTTCACCTCGCCGCGAGTTCGTACCTCACGGTCCGTTTTGGGAAATCCCGGAAAGAAGACCAACCCGACATGAAAAACGCATTCTCTGCCGCCACGCCCGCCCGGCGCTGGCTCGCCACCGGCGCGCTCGCCTTCGTCCTGCCGCTCGCCTCGCTGACGACGGCCCGCGCGCAGGACGCCAAGCCTGCCGACACGAAACCCGCCGACGCCCAATCCGCCGACGTCAAAACGACGGACATGACGCCGCAAATCTGGACGATCAAGTACACGAAAGGCGCGACGAGCCGCGTTCGTCAGCGCGCCACGATCACGGGCGACGCGGGCGGCAACGAAATCAACATTCTGCTCAAGGCCGTCACCAAGCGCGATGTCAAAGACGTCGCCGAGAACGGCGACGCGACGATTGCGACCACGACCGAATCGCGCGCCCTGAGTTTCAATGGCATGGACTTGCCCGACGATCCGTCTTCGTATCCCGTCGTGACCCAAACGGTGAGCAGCAAGGGGCTGCTGGTCAAGCAGTCCATCGAAAACTCGCAGCAGGGCGGCGAGGCGCTGGAAAAGGCGCTCGCGATGGTCAGCCAGACCCCGGTTCCCGACAAGCCGGTGAAGCCGGGCGATACCTGGAAGACGGATATTGACAACCGCTTCGTCGAAGGCAAAAAAGTGACGGTGACCTCGACGCTGATCGGTTCGGAAAAAGTGTCCGGCATTGACACGGTGCGCGTCAAGACGGAAATGGCGATCCCGCCGACCGCCGACGCGACCGATAAAAACCTGATCAAAGTCGTGGGGTTCATCAACGTGGACCCGAAAGTGGGCCGCGTCGTCCGCTCGGAATACAATCTCGACAACGTGACGCTGTCGCTCGGCGGCAATGAAGTCACGGTCAAGGGCAAGCTGTCCGGCGCGCTCATCGTTCCCGGCGTCAATGACAAGGAAGACGCGCCCAAAGCCGCCGCTGCCGCCGACACGAAGAAGCCGTAGTCTGCTTTCAATCGCCTAACCTTCAGACTCCTTTCGCGGGACAAGGCGCCCAACCCCGGCCCCTCCGAAGCGTGTCGGCGATTGGGAGGGGCCGGGGGTTAGGTGAACTGTTTCATAGACGGCTGGCAGGTTAGGTTGTGCGGTCCGGTTTACCGGAAGAATCGGGAAGGAAATGACGATGCCGTTTATGCGTTTGCGGCGACTTTTACCATCATCGCCGCTTGCGTCCGTTCTGGGCCTGCTGACGTGTCTGGCCGGGGCGCCGATTGGCGCGCAAGCGCCGCCCGATGCCACGCCGACGGCTGCGCCCGGCACGACGCCTGCGGGAACCGCCGACAATCGGAGTTTCACGCCAACGCCGCACTTTGTCAAGGGGCAGGTCAGCCGCTACCAGACGCAAACGACAATGGCTCTGCGTTTCAAAACGGCTGACAGCGCCAAAGGCGACCTCAATCTGACGACGGCGATGGACAGCGTGTTGCGCTACAAGGCGCAGGACACGAAAGCGGACGGGGATACCGTGTTTTCCGTGATCGTGGAAAGCGGCAAGGTTCTGGACGTCGCCGGAGATTCGCAGGAAATGGCGAAAGAGCCGGAAACCTACCCGCGCACGGTCACGCTCGACAAGTCCGACCGTCTGCTGAGGATGCGCGACGAAGGCAAGCGCAAAACCGACGCCGCCAACCCGCTCGAAACGCTTTCCAACCAGTCGAGCCTGCTGGTTCCTCTGCACTTCATCGCGCTGCCGAACCATGCGGTGAAAATCGGCGATACGTGGACGGCGCGCTATCCCGGCCCGAACGCCAAACTTGATGGAGACAAAAACGGCGGCGAGAAAGACGCCCCCGACCCGAACGCGATGCGCGGCGAAATGACGCTGCTGGGCGTGGAAAAGACCGGCGATCAGGAAACGCTGAAAATCAAGCAGGTATTGACCGTGCCGTTCGAGGTCAAGGTGGATGCAATGGGCCGGTCGGTGACGGACGCCAAAAACGCCGCCGGGCGTATGCTGGGGCAGATAGTCTTCACGCAGATCGTAAGCGCGCTGCCGCAGGATGGGCAGGTCTTGCGTTCCGAGGGAGCCATTGAGGGCAAAGTCACGTTCGAGGGAACCGCTGCCAAAACGCTTCCGAGCGATACCCTGCTGATCGGCGGCAAAATCGTCGCTGCCCGCCTGCCCGAAACCGACGTCAAGCCCATTCCCGCCGAAACAAAGAAGTAGCCCGGCGCGCTTCCAACTCGCGATCACAGGTCAGTTGGATTGCTGACTGATGAGGCCAGCGTTTACCTTCTACTTGACATCAGCGCTTGGCGGGTATACAATGTAATTACTTTTTCGGAGAAAGCAGGCCGCTTTTTATGAATACGCCAGTCAAAACGCGCCTTATCAAGATAGGAAATTCACAAGGCATTCGCATTCCCAAATTGCTTTTGGAGCAGGCTGGGTTGGTTGGGAACGTCGAAGTCGAAGCGCAGTCCGGGCAGTTGGTTATTCGGCCTGCGCAGTCCGCGCGACAGGGTTGGAACGCGCAGTTTCAGGCGATGGCGGAAGCGGGCGATGACCGTCTGCTGGACGCAGAACCTCTTGTCCTGACGGCGTGGGAATCTGAGGAATGGGAGTGGTAGGCAAACGCTTCGATGTTTACCTGGTCAATCTTGACCCCACCGTCGGCAGCGAAATTCAAAAAACCCGTCCGTGCGTGATCGTCTCCCCGGAGGAAATAAACCAATATATCGCCACTGTCATCATTGCCCCAATAACTACGCACGGAAAGACGTATCCGACCCGCGTGGCTTGCGCGTTTCAGAACAAAACCGGTCATGTAGTTCTGGATCAACTGCGAACGTTGGATAAGAGCCGCTTGGTCAAGCGGCTTGGTCGGTTGAGCGACGCAGAGCAAAAGGCAACCCTGCGCGCTTTAGCCGATTTGTTTGCCGAGTAGAAGAAGCCGCCGCATGGTCACGATTATTCTGCCGCCGGAACTGGAAAAGGTGGTCACCGAGCAGGCGCAGCAGGGAACCACGCCAGAATTGGTCGTCATGGATGGTTTGCAGAAATTGTATTTGCCTCTTCGTCCTCCCATCACGGA
>JBBRNU010000103.1:0-10296 GCA_038230115.1 Chthonomonadales bacterium
ACGGGAATGAATCCCCGTTCTGAAATGCCAAGCCCGCCTGCGCGGGCTAAATGCAAATTGCCTGCGCGGGCTAAATGCAAATTGCCTGCGCGGGCTAAATGCAAATTGCCTGCGCGGGCCTCTTCGCAATTGGAAAACGTGCCGGCGAAGCGGCATTGCAGGCCACGAAGGTGGTCTGTGCATTTCAGAACGGGGATTCATTCCCGTTCTTCCCCCTTCCCACGCTTCAGCGCGCAACGAAATCGAGACAGGAATTTTCCATCGTGAGCATGCTGTCCCAGGTTGGCAAGATTGGCGTCGTGGCGGGGATTTTACTGCTGGGAGCGGCCCGACCGGGGCGAGCGCAAACGCCCCCAACCGCGCCGCCCGTTGCCGACGCCGACATTCCGCAGATCGTGCGGCAGATTGACCCGGCGCGCATCGCGCGCACGATCCGCAAACTCGTCTCGTTCGGCACGCGCAGCACGCTGTCGTCGCAGACCGACCCGCAGCGCGGCATCGGGGCGGCGCGCGATTGGCTCGCAGGGGAATACCGCAGCCTGGCGCGCGAGTCGGGCGGACGGCTGACTGTCGAGTTGCAAACCTTCACGCAGCCGCCCGGCGTTCGCATCGCCGCGCCGACCGTCCTGACCAACGTGATCGCGACGCTGCCGGGAAGCGCGCCGTCGGAGCGCGCCCGCCTGTATGTCGTGAGCGGGCATTACGACTCGATCTGCACCGACCCGACGGACGCCGAACACGACGCGCCGGGCGCGAACGACGACGCTTCGGGAACGGCGGCGGTTCTGGAGATGGCGCGCGTTCTCTCGCATTATCGCTTCGACGCGACCTTGATGTTCGTGGCCGTGGCGGGCGAGGAGCAGGGCTTGTACGGGTCGGCTTATCTGGCGAAGCAGCTGAAGGCGCAGGGGGCCGACGTGGAAGCGATGTTCACGAACGACATCATCGGCGGGACGCGGGGCGGCAACGGCGTTCGGGAGCGCGGCGCGGTGCGCGTTTTCGCCGAGGGGGTTCCTTCCGACGAAACGCCTGCCGGGGCGACCATTCGCCGTTCGGTCGGGGGCGAAAACGATTCGCCGCCCCGGCAGCTCGCCCGCTTCATCCGGGAAACCGCCGCGCGCTGCGTGCCGGGCATGAAGGCGAACCTCATCTACCGGCGCGACCGTTATCTGCGCGGCGGCGACCACATTTCGTTTCTGGAAAACGGCTTCCCGGCCATTCGCTTCACCGAGCCGAACGAAGATTACCATCATCAGCATCAAAACGTGCGTACCGAAAACGGCGTGGTCTATGGCGACCTGCTCCAGTTCGTGGATTTCGGGTACGTGGCGCAGGTGGCGCGCGTCAATGCCGCCTGCCTTGCCGTTCTCGCCGACGCGCCCAGGACGCCGCGTAATGCAGGACTGGTCACGCGGCAGTTGAGCGACGACACGGAACTGCGCTGGGACGCCGACCCGAACCCCAACCTGGCCGGGTACGAAGCGGTCTGGCGCGACACGACCGCCCCCTATTGGACGCACGCCCGCGCCCTCGGCAAGGTGACGACCTACACGTTTCGCGGCCTCTCGAAAGACAACTATTTCTTCGGCGTGCGGGCCGTGTCGCGGTCGGGCCAGCGCAGTCCCGTCGCCTATCCCCGCCCGGTTCGCTGACTCCTGCTTGCCACCTTAGCCGCCGAACCTGACCCGCCGCGTATAGGAGGAGCCGCCATGAACACGCTGTCACGCAGTCAAATGATCGGGCTGGCGGTTATTGCCGCCGTCATTTGCGGCGTTGGGCTGTGGACGTTCCTGCGGATCGGGCAGACCGTCGCCGCGCCGGGCGTCACGCTGCGCGAAGCGTTTCCGCAGGCTCCTGCCGCGCCGCCCCCGGTCAGTCGGCCCGCAGTGGTTACGACCCTCGCGCCGTCCGGCAGCCCTGCCGCGTCCGAACCGTCTTCGCCCTCTGCCGCTTCCGCCAATTCCATCGCCCCCGCCAATCCCGCGCCGACCGAAACCGCCTCTGCCGCGCCTGCCAGCCCTGCCGAAGCGGAAATCGTGGTTCATGTCGCAGGCGCGGTTCGCAAGCCCGGCGTGTATCATCTGCGGGCCGGAGCGCGCGGCGAGGACGCTTTGAAGGCGGCGGGCGGCGCGACCAAAGACGCCAACACCGACGCGATCAATTTAGCCGCCCGCCTGGAAGATGGCACGCAACTGCACTTCCCGACCCGCAAGGAGCAGCCCGGCGGCGGGGCCAGCGACCAGTTCGTAACTGCACCAAAACCGACAGAAGGGACGGAAGGAATAGGAGCGCGTCCCCTCAAAGCGTCGGGCAAAGCGGGCGCGAGCCGCGCGCGTTCCGGCGGACGCGGCGGCTCGGGCGGCAGGAGCGGCAAACTAACCGATCCGTCGCAGGGAAAAGTCAATCTGAACGCCGCCAACGCCGAAACCTTGCAGCGCATTCCCGGCATCGGCCCCGCGATGGCCGAGCGCGTCCTCGCCTACCGCAAGGAAAACGGCGGCTTCCGCAGCGTGGAAGACCTGCTCAATGTCAGCGGCATCGGCGAGAAAAAGTTCGCCAAAATGCAGCCTTTCGTACGCGTGAAGTGAAGTCTTGAAAGTGGGGCGGCCTGTTTGCCGGGAGTTGAAAACTCCCGCCAGGAAAAAGCGAGCGTCCTGCGGACGCACAATCCGCTCACGCCAAGAACGCGCGCCGACATACCAAACCGCAAGGAAGGCGCAAGCGTTTCAACGACGCCATGCCGCGTCCGTAGGACGCCTGCACTTTGTTGCCGGGGGTTTTAACCTCCGGCAAACGTGGCCCTTTGTTGCCGGGGGGCAACCTCCGGCCCGCCCGGTTACGAAGCGAACAGTCTGCCTGCGTAGGGGACGGTTGCAACAACGCAGACAGGCGTCTTGCACGACGTGATAAATTATGCGCGCGGGGAAATATTTCGGGAACTTTTTTCAAAATGGGGCGAAAACCGCTTGACAGGCCGTGCGCGTCGTGCTATCATACCGGTGTTAAGCAATACAAACTGTTTTTCCTCGCATTTACGATGCGCCTGCGCGCGGTGCGGATTGAGCCTCCAATCTGCCAGACAAAGGCGTACAACGAGTGAGAAACCTCATTTATCCTCTTACCAGGCGGCGGCCCAATTCGGCCCGCCGCCTTCTGTTTTTATCTCGTCGCCCGAAAACAAACTTTCCCGTTCCGCATACGTCTCAAACGCGAACCCGCGCCGTTTGCCAAACGCGAAAATCCGTAGGATAATAAGCGCAGGCGCGCGTCGTTTCGTGTCGAACCCAACGTATAAAGGCGTAGAGTAAAGCGAGAGCGGCCATTTCAGTTTCCGTCGCCATCGGGACGTCAACTCGTCAGGGAGAAGCCCGCAAATTTTTGGAAATCTCAAAAGAGACTGGAATTGGAAGGCAGCGACATGGCGCAAGCGCAAATTTTTGAAGGAACTCCCGAACAGCTGGCGAAGCAGTTAAGCCAACTACCCAACACGCGGAAGTACAAAATCACGGTTACTCCTAAAGAGCCGACCACAAAAACAGCGACGCAAATGCTTGCCTTCGGGATGTTTCCTCAACTCCGACCGCTGACAGAAGAAGATTTCAGGTGTGCAGAGTGGCGCAGCATTTAGCGGGCAGGTCTCGCGCGTATTGAAACTTTAGCGATGCGGCCTGCCGGTGAAGGCGGGCGTTCCCGTTCACCTTGTTTTGATTGGTAAGGAGAAAGACTCGACATGGATTTTCGCCGGTCGTCCCTCGCGCCTCTGTGCGCGCTCGCCGCGCTGCTTGCAGCCCCTGCCGCGCTCGCCGCCCCGCCCCTCAAGCCCGCGCCGTCCAAACCGACGACGGCGAAGCCCGGCGCGCTCGACCCGGAACTTCAGGCCGCGCTCAAAACCGCGCCCACGCAAAGCCAGTTTCCCAACAGTGATTACGTACGCCTGCTCGACATCGGTAACGTCACGATCCAGTCGGACGGCACGATTGTCGCCGAATACCGCACCACCTACAAGCTTTTCAACGAGCGCGCCCGTCAGCTCGCCGAGGTCAGCCTGCCGTACAACTCCAGCTACCAGAGCCTTAAAGTGATTCGCGCCCGCACCATCAAAAAAGATGGCTCGATCCTGGACGTCAAGCCCGCCGACATGCGAACCGCCTCGCCCTACAGCGACTACCTGATGTACGACGACGCGATGACCGTCGGGTTTTCCATGCCCGGCATCGAAGATGACTGCATCGTGGATTACACGTGGCGCGAAACCACCCGCCCGCTCCTCATGCCCGGCCAATTCGCCACCTACTGGGGATTTTCCGGCATCGAACCGGTGGGAACCTGCCGCTTCACCCTGACGACCCCCGCCGATAAGGAAATCAAGGCCAAGATTTACAACGACGACGCCCTCAAGCCCACTGTCGTCGCGTCCGCCGACCATCACAGCAAAACCTACACCTGGGAACTCGACAACATCAAGCCCCTCGACATCGAGCCAGCCATGCCCAATGTCGCCGACGTGCGCGTCTGGATGGAGGTTTCCTCGCTTGGCTCCTGGCAGGACATCGCGACGTGGTTCTGGGGATTGCAAAAGCCGCAGGCCGCGCCCAACGACGCCATCCGCGCGACGGTCGCCAAGCTCACGGCGGACAAGAAAACCGACGACGACAAAGCCCGCGCCATCTACGATTGGGTCGCCAACCGCACGCGCTACGTCGGGCTGGAATTCGGGCTGTCGGCCTTTCGCCCGCACCCGGCCTCGGAAGTCCACGATAAGTTGTACGGCGACTGCAAGGACAAGGCGACGCTGCTGATTTCAATGCTCGGACTGGCAGGCATCAAGGCGCACCCCGTCCTGCTGCACGCCGAAGAGCGGCGTCCGGTCGCGAGCGATCTGCCGACTCTGACGGCCTTCAACCACTGCATTGCGATTGCCGAAGTCAGCGGCAAGGATGTCTGGCTCGATGCGACGGCGGAAACCTGCGCGTATGGCGACATTCCCGCCGGGGATCGCGGCGTGCAGGCGTTCGTCGTGCGCGACGGGCAGGGCCGCTTCCAGACCATTCCGACCTATCAGGCTCCCGAAAACGGGCTGGCCGAGACCACCAAGCTGACGATCCTGCCGGACGGCGGCGCGAACCTGCAGACCGAGATGAACCTGCGGGGCGCGGCCAGCCAGGGAATGCGCGCCGCCGTGCGCTCGCTCAACCCGGCCAAGCGCAAGGAAATGGCGCAGCGCATCGCGCAGAGTTTCTCGCCCGGCGCGACCCTGACAAACTACACCCTGCCGCCCGCCGAAGAAAAAGACGGCCCCTTCGTAATGAGCCTGAGCCTGCAGGCGCCCAACTACGCGCACAAGTCCGGCAGTCTGCTGATGATCCCGCTTGCCAGCGGCTCCGACAGCGGCAGCCGCCGCAACCCGTACCTGAAAGAGCAGCGCGTCTGGCCCATCGTCGAGGAAGACACGTCCCTGACGGAGTACGTGGCGACCATCGCCCTGCCGGACGGTTACGAGGTTCTCGACACGCCCGCCGACGTGAACCTGACCAGCCCGCTCGCCGAGTACCACCGCACGCTGACCAAATCGCCCGACGGCAGGACGCTCACGCTGCGCTACGCGACGCAGGAGCATCCTGGCACAGTTCCCGCCGCCGATTACGCGAAAATCCGCGCCTACTACGACGCCTACATCAAGACCGCCGACGACCAGATCGTCTTGAAAAAGACCGCCAAGTAGAACGGCGGTACGTGATAACGTGGCGTTCGCAACACCGGGGCGCGGAGAGATTTCTCCGCGCCCCTTCGCTTCTTGTTTCAAATCAATGCGCCCGACGGTTTGAGCAGGTGGTTCAGGCGAGAGGCGTTTCGATTCTTACTTCAAGCCATAGGAGAACGACATGGCGGCTAGCGACGACGCGGACGAAAAGTACCCTCATCTTGCGGAGTGGGTGTTTGGCGGCGGCTGGGTGCAAATCGGGGCGGATGAGAACAGCCGAACCTTTGTTCGCGCAATGGACGAGGGCGGCGCGGCCTTCGAGGGGGCGGACGATTACCCCACGCTCGAAGCCGCGTTGCAGGCTCTAGAAGCGGGTCTCGCCGCCTGGATGGAAGAAAACGGCTGAGTTCGGGTGTTCCTTGTTCCACGGCTACTTCGTTGCGCCTAACTTCCTCAGCCGCTCGATCAGTTTTGTGTTGTTGTTCGACCCAGCCAGTTCTATGGCGGTGAAGTTATCCTTTGATTTGACTGTCACGTCCGGGCCGCGCGCCAATATCAGATCAATCAACACAGGGCTATTGATGCCAATCGCCCACATCAGCGGCGTCCAATCACTTAGATCACGCATGTTCACGTCCGCGCCATGCTTCAGCAACAGGCGGGTTGCGGTGATGTCGCCGTTATAGATCGCTCGGATCAGAGGCGTCATCTTGGTTTTGGCAAAGGTTGGATCGCCGATGTCACTGTATTCTTCATGAAGGCGATCATGCTTGCGCGTTCTCCTGCTGCCGGGAATAGTAACCTGCCAGGCGTTGGGCGATGCGCCGTGTTCGGGCAACTTTCGACTGAGCGTCAGGTTGCCGTAGTCAATGGCGTGGAACAAAGCGGCGTCCAGTCTCGCTTGCTTGCTCGACGGTTGCGTTTGCTTGACTTGGGGGGCGTTGCCCTGCCCATGCGCGCCGCTGCAAAGCAACGCGCCAACCGCAATCATGCTTAGACCCATCCCAAGAACGTCCCTGCGGTTCATGATGGCAAAGGCTGGTTTGCGTCTTGCCGGGTTCGGCGCGGGATCAAACGCTGCCGCGCCGAAATCGAACGCGCTGCCGACCGCGTCGGTCAGGACGCGCCGCGCGTTTTCAAGATAGCGGGTTCCGGCCTGCTCCTCCCGCGCTTCCCCATCGCGCGGCGCGTCGTCTGTTCCCTTCGCATTTTCCTCGTATGGCTTTGTCACTGGCATCGTCATCCCCCTTGCGTTTCTCCGGTTGATTTTCACTCCGTTGGTTTGAGTATGACAGACCGACGCGACGGACGTCATGGGCCGTTCGGCTCATTTTTGCGCCCTGTTGTCCCGGCAGCGGCAAACATTCTGCCAGCGGGCGAACGGTTGCCAAAATTGGCCCGATAGAGTACAATGCAACGGGCGGCGGAGGCGGGCGGAAACGAACCGCGCTTCGGGCTTGGCCTTGTTTTGAAAACTTTGGAAAGCGGGTGGCGACGTGTCTTTCGCACTGGCGAAACCGAAATTAGATGAAATCGAGCGGCGTTATAACGAGCTGGACGCGCAGGTCAACGACCCGGATTTCAGCAGCGATTATCAGCGCTATACCCTGGCCGCCAAAGCCATGAACGAAATGCGCGACGTGGTGACGGTCTATCGCGACTACAACCATACCCTGGCCGATATTCCGGTCTATGAAGAAATGGTCGGCATGGTCGAGGGCATTGAGCGCGAACAGATGGGCGCGGAGTTGGAAGCCCTGAAAGTCAAGCGTGACGACCTGGAAAACCAGATTCAAATGCTGCTCCTGCCCAAAGACCCCAACGACGACCGCAACGTCATCGTGGAAATACGGGCCGCGGCGGGCGGCGAGGAAGCGAAACTCTTCACGTCGGAACTCTTCCGCATGTACAGCCGGTACGCCGAACGCCGCAAATGGAAGGCCGAAGTGCTGAACATTCAGGAAACCGGCATCGGCGGCGTTCAGGAAGTCACGTTCGAAATCGAGGGCAAGGGCGCGTACAGTCAGCTGAAATTCGAGGGCGGCGTGCATCGCGTCCAGCGCGTGCCGGTCACAGAATCGAGCGGGCGCATTCAAACCTCGACCGTCACGGTCGCCGTCCTGCCCGAAGTCGAAGACGTGGAAGTGGAGTTGAACGAAAGCGAAATCAAGGAAGACATCTATCACTCGTCGAGCGCGGGCGGGCAGAACGTGCAGAAGGTAGCGACCGCAATCCGCCTGACCCACCTTCCTACGGGCCTGGTCGTGCAGTGCCAGGACGAGCGCAGCCAGCTGCAGAATAAAATCAAGGCGCGGGCCGTTCTGCGGTCGCGCCTGTACGAGTTGCAGCAGCAGCAGGCCAACAACGCGCTTTCCGGCGCGCGGCGCTCGCAGGTCGGGTCGGGCGAGCGGTCGGAAAAAATCCGCACCTACAATTTCCCGGATGGCCGCGTCACGGATCACCGCGTCAATCTCACGATCCATAACGTTGCGGGCGTGCTGGATGGCGACATTCAAGCGTTCATTGACGCGCTGATTCTGGCGGATCAGGCGCAGAAGATGCGCGAAGGCTCGGAAACGGCCTGACCGTGACGACACGCAGCGACAGCGGAACGGAAATCCTTGCCGGCGCAGCCGACACCGCCCTGCGCGACGCGATGGCGCGGCTGACGACGGCGGGCGTGGACAATCCGCGCTTCGAGGCGCAGCTGCTGCTCGCCCTCGCGCTTGGCGTCTCGCGCACCGCCGTCCTGACCGGCCTGCATCCCGAACCGAACGCCGACCAGCAGAAAGGCTTCGCCCGGCTGCTGGCGGCGCGCGTCCGGCGGGTTCCGCTCGCTTATCTGCGCGGAACGCAGGAATTTTACGGCCTGAATTTCGCGGTTACGCCCGCCGTGCTGATCCCGCGCCCGGAAACCGAACTGCTGGTGGATTTCGCGCGCGAAAAACTGGCCGACAGAACGGCTGAAAACAATCACGACCAGGATAATGATCCGCCCTGTTTCGCCGACGTAGGCGCGGGCAGCGGGTGCGTGGCGATTGCGATTTTGGCGCACTGCCCCCAGGCGCGGGGTATCGCCTTCGATCTTGCGCCCGACGCGCTGGCGATTGCACGGAAGAACGCGGTCGCCAATGGCGTCGCGGCGCGGCTGGGGTTTGCGCGCGGCGACCTGCTGACGGGCGCGAATTCGGGCCGTTTTGACGTCATTGTCTCGAACCCGCCGTATATTTCACAGGACGACCTGGAAACCTTGCAGCCGGAAGTGCGCGAATTCGAGCCGCGCCTGGCGCTCGATGGCGGCCTGGACGGACTGGCGCTATACCGCCCGCTCGCATCACAGGCCCGACGCGCGCTGAAACCGGGCGGCTGGCTGGCGGTCGAAGTCGGGCAGGGACAGGCCGCGCCCGTGCGCGCCTTGCTGGAACAGCAGGGGTTGAGCGAACTGGAAATTCGGCCCGATCTGGCGGGCATCGGGCGCGTTGTCTGCGGGCGCAAGCCCGACCAACCTCTTCAAAATGTGGCGGACGAGCGCAGGCCCGACCGAGTTTCGGCAGACGGCGAGGGCGGCCCGGCATGGACATGATCGTTTGCCAGAACTTGACCAAGCGCTTCGGCCCGCTGACCGCCGTTGACAACCTGAATCTGCGCGTGGCCGAGGGCGAGTTGTTCGGTTTTCTCGGCCCCAACGGGGCGGGCAAAACCACGACCATCAAGATGATGATCGGCCTGCTCAACGCTACTTCCGGCACGGCGGAAATTGGCGGATTTGACATTCGCCGTCAGCCGCGCGAGGCCAAGCGACTCTTAGGCTACATCCCGGACAACCCGTTTTTGTATGAGAAGTTGACCGGGCGTGAATTTCTCAACTTCATGGCCGATTTGTACAGCGGCGCGCATCAGGATCGCGCGCGACGCATTGACGATTTGCTGCGCCTGTTCGAACTGGAAAACAAGGGCGGCGACCTGATTCAAGGCTACTCGCGGGGAATGCGCCAGAAAATTGGGCTGGCAGGCGCGCTCATCCACACGCCAAAAGTGATTTTTCTCGACGAGCCGACGGTCGGGTTAGACCCCCAAAGCGCGCGAACCATGCGGGATATTTTGCTGGAACTGTGTCGGCGCGGCACGACGGTTTTCATTTCCACGCACATTCTGGAAATCGCCGAGCGGATGTGCGACCGGGTGGCGATTGTGAAGCGGGGCCGTCTGATCGCGCTCGGCACGATGGACGAACTGCGCGCGATGCAGGCCCGGAATGCGCCCGCAGCGGACGACGAAACCGACAAAATGAGCCTGGAAGATATTTTCCTCGACCTGACGGGCGACGCCGAACACGCCAATCTAATCCAGTATCTAGGGTGAAGTCCTACAAGCGTCGAAAGCGCCACAGTGAAGGCGACGAAATGAATTTCTTCGCTTTGTGGCGTTCCGCCGTGTGTCCTTCGGACACGAAATTCAGCACACGAGTTCAACGCGATTGGCATAGTGTCCGAAGGACACACAGCCGCAGGCTGCCCAGCGAAGGAATTTATTCTACAACTGTTGAAAGGCCGTTTGCCCGGTTACGACCTTTGAGATTGAACTGTTGTCTGCCA
>JBBRNU010000104.1:0-10278 GCA_038230115.1 Chthonomonadales bacterium
ATCGTCCCACTCCTTCTTGAAAAGAGAAGGCAGAACGAGGGCGAAGGGAAACGCGCCGGTTTGCATCTGCCGCTCCATTTGCTTTGCCGTCCCTACAACCGCTATTTTATTCTGAAACGGAGCGCGTATCACGTCCAGCAGGATACAAACATCCATGAACAAAATGTTCTGGCTGCGCGCGATAAGGCGCGCGGCCAGTTCAGCGAGCGGCATGAACTTGATCCGCAGCCGGCGTCGTAACTTCTAACCGCTGGATGAGGTCTATACCGAACTTAAACTCCCGGTACATGTCCATCGCGACATCATAGGAGAAACCCTGCTCGATCAGCCATTTCCGCAATAGCTCCGGGTTCAGAGGCGGTTTATCCTTCGCGTTTGCAGCGATAAACGCAAGCCAGCGTTCATAGTCGAACGGGGTATGCGAACCCACGCCTTTGTTTGCATTGGCGACAAAATCGCGCAGCAGATGCATACTTTCCCGCGACAGCATATCCTCCAACAATATCTCGTCCGGTGACAGCGTTACCGTGAGACGACGCGCTTTGGCTGGCGCGGCGACGCAATCCGCGTGGAACGCCTGTAAAATGCGATTGTACTCTTCGACCGAAAGCGCGCCGCTGTCCGGCACAATATTGCCGACAAAGCAGGCGGTCGTGTCTCGATTCGTCAGGAGAAATAGCGTGGCGGGCGGCAGCCCCTGGCGCGTATTTATAGCGACATAAGGCACGGTGTTTGAGCCTGGCGTTTTTGGCATGACCCAATCCTCGCTCCCGCTCCATACTTTCCAGCCTTCCAAAGTCGTCACAAGCTCATCCAGGAACGGCTGCAACTGGCTGGACGGCCCCTCTATTTTCAAATCCTGAAACGCTTTCATGGCTACTCTCCGATTTTGAGGACGCTGAGGAAGGCTTCCTGCGGAATTTCGATGTTGCCGACCGACTTCATGCGCTACTCGCCCACAAAAAGTGGTTATGTGATCAGGTCGAGATGCATTTTCATGGCGCCCTGAATTTGCCGCCGTAGGGTTTCGTCTTCAATTTCTCCATAAGCGTTCTGCAAACGCTCTCTTGCAATCGTGCGAATTTGATGCGCCATAACAATGGATTCGTTGGGCAGACCCGCCGTTCCCGTCGGCAACAAGGCTTCCGTGCTGTAAACCCGTCTTCCTGGCTTGCGAGTCGTGATGGGCAGGACGGTCACAATTTTCAAGGCGGCATTTGTCGCTTCGTTCGAAACCACCAGAACCGGGCGCGTTCCCGCTTGTTCTGAACCGCGCGCCGGGTCAAGTTCCGCGCGAAAAACGCGCCACTGCCACGCCATTTCACTCATGAGACAGCATCCGCGCGGTTTCAGCATCCGCGTCGGCGAAGGCGGTCATGGTTTCTTCCATGTCCTGCAGGAACAGCGGGTCGTCGGCGGCTTCGGCAAACTCGCGGCGCAGCGACTCGGCGCGTGTCGTCTGCGCGGAGGGAACGCGCCGCTCGTCGTCCGCAACCTGACGTAGCAGGGCGCGACGGATATACCCTGCCGCGTCCTGCCCTAGTTCCGCCGCGATTTGCGAAACGCGCCGTTCCAGTTCGGGTTCCAGAATAATCGTCATGGGCGGGTTTTCCTTTGTTATTCGCCGATTTTGAGGACGCTGAGGAAGGCTTCCTGCGGAATTTCGATGTTGCCGACCGACTTCATGCGCTTCTTGCCCTCTTTCTGCTTCTCCAGCAGCTTGCGCTTGCGCGTGATGTCGCCGCCGTAACACTTGGCGATCACGTTCTTGCGGAACGCTTTCACCGTCTCGGCGCTGATGACCTTGCCGCCAATCGCCGCCTGAATGCGAACTTCGTACTGCTGGCGCGGAACCACTTCCTTCAATTTTTCCACGATCAACTTGCCGCGCTCATACGCTTTGTCCTTGTGCGTGATGAAACTCAGGGCGTCCACCGGGTCGCCATTCATCATGATGTCAATCTTGACCAGCTTCGAGTCGCGATAGCCCGACAGTTCGTAGTCGAAACTCGCGTACCCCTTCGTGCGCGATTTCAACTGGTCGAAAAAGTCCATCAGGATTTCCGAGAGCGGAATGCGGTAATGCAGCGAAACGCGCTCCGGCGTCGGATATTCCATGCGCCCGAACTCGCCCCGCCGGTCGCGGCATAATTCCATGATTGTACCGACATAATGCGAGGGCAGCATGATCGTGGCGTCCACATACGGCTCTTCCGTGCTGACGATATGGACGGGGCTTGGCATCGTGGCCGGATTGTCCACATCCTCGACCGTGCCGTCCGTGCGATGCACCTTGTAAATGACCGAGGGCGACGTGGCGATCAGGGCCAGGTTGAACTCGCGCTCCAGACGCTCCTGCACCACGTCCATATGCAGCAGCCCCAGAAAGCCGCAGCGGAACCCGAAGCCGAGCGCCGCCGAGGTTTCCGGCTCGAACGTCACCGCTGCGTCATTCAATTGCAGTTTCGACAACGCCTCGCGCAGATCGGGGTAGTCCGCGCCGTCTATGGGGTACAGGCCGCAGAAAACCATCGGCTTGGCCGTCCGATAGCCGGGCAGCTGATCGTGGGCGGGATGGGCGCTGTTGGTCATTGTGTCGCCCACGCGCGCGTCGCCAATCGTCTTGATGCTGGCCGCTACGTAGCCGACCTCGCCCGTATTGATCTGCTGGCTGACGCGGCGGGCGGGCGTGAACGTGCCGACCTCAATGACCTCGAAATCCTTGCCGGTCGCCATGAACCGGATTTTCTGCCCCGCCTTGATCGCCCCGTCCACGACGCGCACGTAGGAAACGACGCCCAGGTACTGGTCGAATTTGCTGTCGAAAACCAGGGCGCGCAAGGGGGCGTCGGGGTCGCCGGAGGGCGGCGGCACGCGCTCGACAATCGCTTCCAGAATCTCGCTGATGCCGATGCCCGCTTTGGCGCTGGCGAGAATGGCGTTCGAGGCGTCGAGGGTGAGGACGTTTTCGATTTCCATTCGCACCCGTTCCGGGTCGGCAGCAGGCAGGTCAATTTTGTTGATGACCGGGATCAGCGCCAGGTTGTTCTGGTACGCGAGGTTGACGTTGGCGACCGTCTGGGCTTCCACGCCCTGCGCCGCGTCCACGATCAGCAACGCGCCCTCGCAGGCGGCCAGACTGCGCGAGACCTCGTAGGTGAAATCCACGTGACCGGGCGTATCAATCAGGTTGAACTGGTACGCCTGCCCGTTTTTGGCGGTGTAGTCCAGGCGCACGGCGGTCATTTTGATGGTAATGCCGCGCTCGCGCTCCAAATCCATCGTGTCGAGCAGCTGGGCCTGCATATCCCGGCGCACGGCGAGGTCGGTGGCTTCGATGAGACGGTCGGCGAGCGTGGATTTGCCGTGATCCACGTGGGCGATAATCGAAAAATTGCGAATATGGTCTTGGTTCATTGGATGGCGTAGCTCCCACGTCATTATAGCACACAGCGGGAAAGGCGCGGGGCCGAACAGCCCGCCCGCAATTGAAAGCGACGGGACAATCCGCGCCCTGCCAGGCCGTTTGCGGGCGGCATGGGGGCGAAACGCGAAACCAATGCTTTCTGCCAGATTTTCGCGCGCCTGTGTCATACTGTACGCAAACCTTGCGGGCGGTTCGACGCGTTTGGGAAAGGGAAATGACGATGGCTCTGGAGTTGAGTCCCGAAATTGAGGCGGCGGTTCGCGAGCGGGCGGCGGCGGAAGGGCTGACGGTCAACGACCTGTTGGCGCGTCTGTTTGCGCCGCGTCTGCCGGACGCTTTTCTGTCCGACGCGCGGCCCGATGCCAGCGTGGCAGTCCAGACGCTGCTGGCGCTGTGGCAGGCGCAGGAGGACGCGCCGCTTGCCCTGCCGTCCCCAGCCCGAAACGGCGGAATGACAACGCCGACCCGAAATGGAGGAGCGCCGCCCGCGCTCCCTCAACAGGAGACGGAGGACGGCAGCCCGACCGAGACCGAGCGCGACGCGGAAGACCGGCTCTGGGCTACCCTGTCGCGGCTTGCGTTCAGCGACGATTGGACGAAGGTCGCGCCATGAGGAGGAATGGGGCTGGCTTGCGAAAATTGGCGAACTTGCTGCGAACCTGGGGCGGCGTTGGGCCGCTGGCGCTGTTCCTGCTGCTCGCGGGCTGCGGAAAGTCCGGGCCTGCCAACGGCGGGAGCAGGACAAATAACGCGGGTAACGCGGGCGGGGCGACGGCAGCGGATTCGGCGCGCAATGCAGCGACGCCCCTGGCGCGGCACGCCGACGGCAAGACCCTCGTCGTCTCGTTCCTGAACATCGGGCAGGGCGACAGCGCGGTCGTCGAAACGCCGGGCGGCAAGACCGTTCTGATTGACGCCGGACTGCCCGGCTCCGACGATGAAATTACCGGCTACCTGAAACAGCGCGGTATCGCCCGATTCGATGCTGTCATCGAAAGCCATCCGCACAACGACCACATCGGCGGCATGGCGAAAACCCTGGACGCCGTTCCCTTCGGGCCGGTGTACCTATCCGGGCTGGCCGTCGCGTCACAGGTGCAGGAGCGGTTCCTGACGACCATTAAGGCGCATGGCGGGCGGGTCGTGCCGGTGCGCGCCGGGCAGCGCGTTCCCCTCGATGACGTGAAAATAGACGTCCTGGCTCCGACCGAATTGTTCCAAGAAGGCCAGCCGAGTTATATCAATAACAGCTCGGTCGTCGTGCGCGTGGCGTTCGGCAAATCGCGCTTTTTGTTCACGGGCGACATGGAGTCGCAGGAGCGCGACCGCCTGTACGCGAGCGGGGCGGACTTGCGCGCCGACATTTTGAAGGTGGCGCATCACGGCTCGCACAACGGCACGGACGCCGACTTTCTCAACCGCGTCAAGCCGCAGGTGGCCGTGATTTCCTGCGCGACGGGCAATGACTACGGGCATCCGCACATCGAGGCGCTGCAAGCCCTGCGCGCGGCCAGAGTCTCCCTGTATCGCACCGATTTGAACGGAACCGTGACGGTTTCGTGCGACGATCAGGCCCATTACAACGTGCGAACCGAGCGCGCCGCCAGCCCGGAAGCCCTGAATACGCCGGGACAGCGCGGCGGGCGGAGCGGCGGAAATGGCGGCGGCAGTTCGGCCCGGCGCGGACGCGGAACGAGCGCTGCGGAGACCAGCGCGCCGCCCGTTCCAATGCCGCCCGGCGACGTGGAAACCGGTGCGGCCTTCGTCGGCAACCGGCGCAGCAAAATCTACCATGCGCCCGATGCGGCCAGCCTGCCCGCGCCCGCCAACCGGGTTTATTTCCGCACGCGCGATGAGGCCGAAGCCGCCGGATACCGGGCGGCAGGCGACGTAACGCGATAAGCGCAAAAGCAGGCGGATTTTTTCCACCCCGATTTGAGGACGCGGCGGGAACGCTGGGTTCGAGAAAGAAAATCGGGGGCGAGAGTGCCTGGCAAGGCAAAAAGACAAATCGGAAGACAAACAAAAGCGGGCCGGGAAGTCCACTGACTCCCGGCCCGCTTTTCGGCTTTTTCGTTATCGGGGTGACAGGATTTGAACCTGCGACCTTCGCACCCCCAGCGCGACGCTCTACCAAGCTGAGCCACACCCCGAAGCGACCTCCTCATTATAACCGGGAAGTCGGTTTCTGTCAAGGCGCGCGGGAAAAAGCGGTAGAAGGACTATACATCGCCAGCAAAGCGTGAAGCCAAAAGCCGAGGAGTTAAGACCTCCGGCAAGAGTTGCAAAGTCCGCCTGCGCGGACTTCCGCCTTGTCCTCAGTCTTGCGAAGGAAAAGAGAAAGCGGAAATACCTTCGCGCCGGGACTTGTATAGACGTAGATGATGGCTTTTGCCCCTTCTCCCATGCAGGAAGATGGCCGGCATGAGAGGTGACCCCACCGTCCCGTAAGCCCAACACATTTGCTCCCTCTTTGCCTAATAGACCTCCTGCAGAAGTCTACTTGGGGCGCTCCAAGTTGCAGATGGCGGCGAGCAAATTGAACCGTAACCCGAAACGCCGCCGCCGATTTCGATACGGATACGAAAGGATTTTGAACACTTTCAACCGAGCCAATGCGTGTTCGCATCCGATACGCTGCCGCGCTATCGCCCGGTTGCTCGCCTTCTCTTCGTCCGTGAGCGGGGGATGCTTGCTCTTCTTTTTGGGCGTTTTGGCACTTTGGCGTAGCGTGTCCAGCCCTTGATAGCCGCTGTCGGCCAGACAAACGCTCCCCGCCGTGAGCGCCGTCCGACTGGCTTTGAAGAGGGCAAAGTCGGCTTGCTTGCCTTCGCAAAACGCGGTGGCGAGTACCTGCCCGGTGGCTTTGTCGGGGATTATCTGCGCCTTTTGGGTGTGGCGCTTCTTCTTGCCATTGTAGTGGCGGCGCTGTTTTTTTCGGACGTTCACAGGGACACGCGGTCGCGTCTATCAGGACGACCTCGAACACTGGGTCGCTTTGGCGCAGGGCTTTCTTGCCCGGCAGGTGAAAACGCTTGTCCTGCAGCAAAACAGGCGCGAACGGCTTGACGGTGCGTCCGACGGTGGTCTCGCAGACGCCATACGTGCTGCCGATGTGTTTTTGGGTGCGGTATTCGCGCCAGTACATCAAGACCATCGGCAAGCGGTCTTCCACGCCGAGGGTAGGCGGGCGTCCGAAGACGGGCAGCCGCTAGGTCAAGACGTCGACCATGAGCGCGAAAGTCGCTTGGGAAACGCCGCAAAGACGTTTGAAGTGTTCGGGAGTGCGCTCTTTCATGTTGCAGTAGAACCTATCTACCAGACGAAACAGCACAGCCTCCCGTTTGAACCGACTTATGCAGGGAGTTTAATGAGAAACTTGGGGAAGGCGGCATTCAGCCCGCGCCAGCGGCTCAGACAATTCCAGATTGGCCTTTCAAGAGCGTGTCTCTTCAAGTTCTGACTTTTCGCCGCCCGAGAATTTGTCGCGAAATCTGAACCGATGACGAGTATACTATGAGGGTCTCGATCGGACTACCGGTAAGAAATTGTATGAAAACGGGCAGGGAGAAACGGGATGGCTTCTCGATTGGCGGCGCAAATGTATACCATCCGCGAGTTTACGCAAACCGCGGACGACCTCGCCGACAGCCTGGCGAAACTGAGCGGCATCGGCTATGAAGCCGTGCAATTATCGGCGATTGGCGCAATGGACGGCGATCATCCGCACATTTCGGCGCGTCAGGCGCGGCAGTTATTGGAAGACAACGGCCTGAAGTGCATCGCCACGCACCGGAGTTGGCGCGCCTTGAGCGAGGCGACCGAGGCTGAAATCGCGTTCCACAGGGAATTGAACTGCGAGTTCGTGGCGATTGGCGGCCTGCCGCATGAGTACGCCGCCCTGGGCGCGGGCGGGTACGCGCGGTTCGTGGAAGAGGCGGCCCCGACCATCGCTCATCTCAAGGAGGCGGGTATTCGCTTCGGCTACCACAACCACGACTTCGAGTTTCAACGGATCGGGCTGGGCCAGCGCACGATGTACGACCTGTTCATCGAGCGCGGCGGGCCGGACTTCAACCTGGAGCTGGACGTGTATTGGGCGGTTCACGCGGGCGTCAACCCGGTGCGAATCTTCGAGCGCTGCCCCGGTCGCGTCCCGGTCATCCATCTCAAAGACAAGGAAGTCGTGCCGAAAGATGGGCCGGTGATGGCTCCGATTGGCGAGGGCAATCTGGATTGGGCGGGCATTCTGCCCGCGTGTCTGGAAGCCGGAGTGGAGTGGTATGCGGTCGAGCAGGACGAATGCCGCCGCGACCCGTTCGACTGCCTGCGCTCCAGTTTTGAGTATCTGACCGCGCTGGGGTTGTAATCGCCCCGGCGGACGGCAGCGACACGTTGCGCTTTCAGGTCAGCAGGCGGTCGGGGCGGTAGGAGGCGAGCAGGGGCGGCATACGGTTAGTCGCGATTTCGTCGGCCAGCAGCTGCGCCAGGAGCGGACCGAGCGTGACGCCGCTATGGGTTGCGGCGAGGAAAACGCCTTTTGCGTGGGGCAGCGGCCCGGCGAGCGGCAGGCCGTCGGCGGGCGTCGGGCGAACGGCATGACGAACCGTTATCTGGTCGAAAAACCTCTCTGGGGCCAGCGCGGGCAGCAGGCGGGCGGCGCGTTCCAGCAGTGTGCGCGCGGCCTCGCGGCGCAGCGTGTCGGCCAGCGCAGCGTTCAGGTCGCCGCCGTTCATGGGAAGCGAAAGCGCGCCATCGGTGTCGTCGGCCCCCAGCAAAAGACCGCCGCCGGGCGTGGGGCGCAGGTGCAGGCCATTGGCATCGGGCGGATACAGAACGCGGTTCGCCAGACCGGGCGCGGAGCCGGGCGGCGTTTCGAGCAGCAGACCGGGCGTTGCCGCGAGCGAAAAGCGGGCCGCGTCGCCTTCGATGCCGCTCGCCAGCGCCGCCAGGTCTCCGGTTTGCAGGCCCGCCGCCAGGATGATAACGCTGGTTCCGATCCGGCCCTGCGGCGTTTCCACGAGGGCCACGCGCCCGGTCACGTCGCGTGTAAACCCCGTGACCGGGCAGTTCAGGCGCAGGTCGCCGCCGCGCTCGCGCACCCGTTCGATGAAAAACCGCTGCAGGCGCGCGGTTTCGAGCCAGCGGTCGGCGGGCGCGAACAGCCCTTCCGCTTCGGGCGCGAACGAAATGCGGGGTTCCAGGGCGCGCAGCTCGTCGGCGTTCAGCGTTGCGACCGGATAGTCCCAGCCCGCCAGACGCGCGGCGCGCTGTCGCAGCTGTTCGCGACCCGGCGCGTTCTCGGCCCAGGCCAGCGAGCCGCCGCCGTGCAGACCGATGGTTTCCAATCCGAACTGCGCTGCCAGCCCGTCGAGATGCGCGACCGCCAGGGCGTTGAGGCGGTGATAGTCGGCGGACTCGTCCTTGCTTGTGGCGTTGACCCAGGCGAAACTGCTGCCGGTCGCGCCGCGCCCCAGCCCGCCTGCTTCCAGGAGGAGGACGCGAAAACTGCGCCGCGACAGCTCGTAGGCCAGCGCCGTCCCCAGAATGCCCCCGCCCGCCACCACGACATCGGTCAGTTCCGGCATAAAGACCAAACCTCGCGCGCCGTTTTGCGGCCCGCCGCATCGGACAGCTTTGCGCGGGCGCGCAAAACAAACTTTTCAGACCGGGATGAAGTAGAAGGCCAGGGCGATCACGATGTAGCACGCCAGCAGCTGCGCGCCTTCGAGCCAGTGGAACTTGCCGTCGCGCGCGATCAGCGACACGATCATCGTGGAGACTGCGACGGCAATCAGTTCGGGGTTCGAGAACAAAATCGTCATCGGCTTGCCGAATAGGACGCTGGCGAAAATCACGACGGGCGCGACGAACATCGCGATTTGCGTGCTGGAGGAGACCGCGATATTCAGGCTGATTTCCACCTTGTTTCGCATCGCCATGATGACCGCCGTGCTATGCTCCGCCGCATTGCCGATGATCGGCACGACGATGATGCCGATGAACAGGGCGCTGACTTTCCATTGCTTCACGACCGGTTCGATGCTATGCACCAGAAATTCGCTCTCGATGGCGATGAAAACGGTGGCGACAAAAAGCGCGAGCATGGCCGTGCTTTGCTTCCAGGTCGGCTTTTCCGACTCGCCGGAGTTCGTGTCGTCGCAAATCCAGTCCTGATGCGTGCCGAGCGAAAACAGCAGGCTGCCGATATAGATGACGATCAGCACGCCCGCGACGGCCAGGCTGAGATGCTCCAGAGGCGCGTTCGTCGCCAGTTCGCTGAAGCCGGGCGAGTTGCGCGCGAACAGGGCGGGAACGAGGAGGGCGATGACGGCCATCAGCAGCGTCGCCGAGTGCATCCCGGCCAGGTCTTGACTGAACGTCTGGACTTTGTATTTCAGCCCGCCCGCGAGAATGGAAAGCCCCAGCACGAGGAGGATATTGCCCAGAATGGAGCCGATAAGCGACGCTTTCACGACCTCGATTTGTCCGCTTTGCAGGGCGACAATGGCGATGATCAACTCGGTCGCGTTGCCGAACGTGGCGTTGAGTAGGCCGCCCACCGCCGGGCCGCGATATTTGGCGACCTCTTCGGTGGCGACGCCGATGTACCCGGCAAGCGGAATAATCGCCAGACACGCTACAATGAATGCGAGACCGGGCGGGGCGTGAAAAAAATGGAGGGCGATGCTGATCGGAACCGCCGCCAGCATCAAATTCATCCAGCGCATGTCGAGGCAAATCCTTACTTGGGCGTTGGCGGACTGTCTGCTTCCTTAACGCCAACGCGTGGTGAATAGTTCCCGGCGCGCGGGTTGGATGGTCGGCGGCGTTTCCTTAACATAAATTTA
>JBBRNU010000105.1:0-10272 GCA_038230115.1 Chthonomonadales bacterium
AGCGTGAGCCGGGCGCGGCGCGATCAGCATTTCAGCGTGTCGGGCGGCGAAGCGTCCGCGCTGGCGATTACGCCCGACGGCAGAACCATCGCGACCGGCGGGGCGGACGGGCATATTCGTCTGTGGAACGCAACGACCGGGCGGCGGCTGGCCGACGCGCCCGCGCATAGCGATGGCGTGCGCGCCCTGCGCTTTACGAGCGATGGCAAACGACTGGTCAGCGGCAGCGCGGATAAAATGCTCCGGGTCTGGAACGTGGGCGCGGGCGGCGCGCTGGAGTACCGTTCCAACATCGTGGCGCACGACGATGCGGTGACCGCGATTGCCGTGCTGCCCAACGATCAGACGCTGATCAGCGCGTCCGCCGATTCGTATGTAAAAACGTGGCGGCTCGACAGCGGCGCGCTGCAAAACCGGGTTCACGTCGGCGCGCGGGTCACGGCCCTCGCCCTTTCCCCCGATGGCCGTGTCGTGGCGACCGGCGACAGCGAGGGACGGGTCAAGTTCTGGCATACGAGCGGCGGAGCGCCGATTGCTTTTGCGGGCGGCGCGCAGGACGGAACGGTCTACGCGCTGGTCTGGAGCGGCGACGGCAAAATACTCGTCAGCGGCGGGGCCGACCGCGCCCTGCGCTACTGGAACGTGGAAACCGGACGCCTGCTCGCCAAAATCCCCGCGCACGATGGCGCTATCCGCGCGCTGGTACGCGCGCCCTAAAAACCTCCGCTACGTCCGTCCCGTCCTTCCCTGGCGAGGCGAGAAGGCGAGCCGTTACGTCAGGGGCTGAAATTTGAAGCGAGGAAATTTCTGATGGAAAATCATGGCCGCATGACGGTGCAGTTTGCGTTTTATAAGTTCGACGCCGCGTGGCGGCGGCAGCCCGACGACGTGCGCGAGCGCGACAAAGCCGCCTTCGCCTGCGCGGTCGAAGAGGCCGCCGACGCGATGCAGGTTCGCAGCTATTCCCTCGTGGGCGTGCGCGGCGACGTTGATCTCCTGCTGTGGAGCGTCTCGCCCGACTTCGACATCATCCGTCAGCACGGGTCACGTCTGCTCAACACGGGCATCGGCAAGTGGGCCACGCAGCCCTACTGCTACCTCGCGATGACGAAGAATTCGCAGTACAAAGACCCCACCGAACACGACGCCCCGGAAGGCCGCCGTCTGGTGATCCGTCCGACGGGCCGCAAATATCTATTCGTGTACCCGTTCGTGAAGTCGCGCGAGTGGTATCTGCTCCCGCTCGAAAAACGACAGGCCGCGATGACGACCCACATTGAAGTCGGCCACAAATTCCCCAGCGTGAAACTCAACACGACCTACTCGTTCGGTCTGGACGACCAGGAATTCGTCGTCGCCTTCGAGACCGATGTCGCCGCCGATTTCCTCGATCTGGTGCATGGCCTGCGCGAAACCGAGTCTAGCAAATATACCGTCCGCGACACGCCGACCTTCACCTGCGTCCAGATGTCCATTCGGGAAGCCCTCGACGCGGCAGGGTAGTTTTTCGTTTCTGCCGGAGATTGGAATGACGGCTTACGCCTATCAATTTATTGAGGACCTGCCTGGTGACTGGCAGCGTTTCGCCTCGGCGGATTTGAAAAACCTGGCTCCGATATGGCGCGAAAGAAAACAAAAGATCGGCGAAACCGCCCCGGAATTGCAAAAATTCAACGACCGTCTGCGTCGCGAGTGGGCCATCGAAACCGGCATCATCGAAAATTTATATTCGATTGATGTCGGCACGACACAGACGTTGATTGAACACGGTCTCGTCGCCAGCCTGATGCCGTATGGCGCCACCAACAAGCCCCCGGAACAGATCGTCCTTGTGCTGCAGGATCAGGAAAAAGCGCTGGAACTTGTCTTTCAATTCATCAAAGACAAGCGTCGCCTTTCCACCGCTTACATCAAAGAACTGCATTCCGTTCTGACGATGCATCAGGAATACGTCGAGGGGATTGATTCTCTTGGCAGGAAAGTTCGCTCGCCATTGATGCTGGGCCAGTGGAAGCGGCAGCCAAACAGTCCCATTAGACGTGACGGGTTGGTTCACGAATATTGCCCGCCGGTTCACGTTGACGCCGAAATGGACAACCTGATCGCCCTGCACCTCGCGCACACTGCCGACGAGGTTCCGCCCGAAGTCGAAGCCGCGTGGCTGCATCACCGTTTCGCGCAAATACATCCGTTTCAGGACGGCAACGGACGAGTCGCCCGCGCGTTGGCGTCGCTGGCGTTTCTGCGCGCGGGCTGGTTTCCGCTGGTGATTCACCGAGAGATACGCGAGGAATATATTACAGCGTTGGAAGCGGCAGATGCGGAAAATCTGGCCCCTCTGATTACGCTGTTTACTAAACAACAAAAGGATGCCTTTATCAAGGCGCTTAGTATTGCTGGCGACGTCATTAAAGAACATGAGACGCGGCATCAGATTATTGCCGCCGCGCGCGAACGTTTGCGGGACAGACGCGAGACGAGAGTTCAGAATTATCGTCATGCGTTCGTCCTGTCTGACCGCTTGGAAAAAATGACTGAAAGCGTCCTGGAAGACGTTGCCGTAGAAATAAACGCTGAACTGAAGTCTTTCGAAACGCGCTATTTCGCGACCGCCAGCCGCTCGACCGAAGGCGACAGCCACTATTACCGCAGGCAGATTGAACTTGTCGCACGTCACTTTGAATATTTTGCCGACACGCGTTCGTATGGCGCATGGACGCGCTTGAAGATCAGGGAAGACCGGCAGACCGACCTTATTTTCTCTTTTCATTCTCTGGGCGTGGAATTTTCGGGCATTCTGGCGGTCTCGGCTTTTCTACAGTTCAAGGATGATGAAGAAGAAAGAATTGATGTCGAAGCGCCGGAAACAATCTGCGCGGAAATCTTTCAATTCTACTATAACGAAACCGAAGATGCCGTTGCAGAACGTTTTCAGGGCTGGTTGAACCGCTCTATTCTGGTAGGGCTGGATCAATGGCGGCGGCAATTGTAGCGCAGACAGCGTGGCGTTCGTCGTCATTGGCTGGTTTTGCCAACGATAGCGGCCGGAAGTGAACGCAATTTTGAAGGAATTCTTTTGAAGAGAACGCCGATGCTGGCGAAAGCGGGCGCATTGCTGGGGTTAGCGGCGGGCATGACTGGCGCAAACGCGGCAACAAGCCTGAAGGACGTACAAGCCGCCGCGACGCCTTATCTCGTCGCCCCGCGCGTAGAACGGTTCGCTTTGCGCGACGTGCGCCTGCTGGACGGGCCGTTCAAGCGGGCGCAGGAGACGGACCGCGCGTATCTGCTGCGGCTCGACCCCGATAGATTTCTGCATCACCTGCGGAAAGTGGCTGGCCTTGCGCCCAAAGCGCCGCCCTATGGCGGGTGGGATACGGAAGGCGCGGGCATGGTCGGGCATTACCTCACGGCCTGCGCGCAGATGGCCGAGGCGACCGGCGACCCGACGCTGAAAAAGCGCGTCGCTTACCTCGTGTCGGAAATGGCCGCCTGCCAGCAAGCGAACGGCGATGGCGGTCTCTATCCCGCCGAGTGGGATCGCAAGACCTACTTTCCCTCCCTGCTCGCCGCCCGCCCGGAACTGCCGCCCGTCACGCCCTGGTACGTGGTTCACAAAATTATGGCCGGTTTGCGCGACGCGTATCTGCTCTGCGGCGATATGACCGCGCGCAATGTCCTGATTAAGCAGTGCGACTGGTGCGTCGCCGTTACGTCCCGCTTGAGCGCGGCGCAATGGCAGCAAATGCTGAACGGCGAACATGGCGGGCCGCACGAGGTTCTGGCCGACGTGTACGCCCTGACCGGCGACCGCAAATATCTCGACTGCGCGCGGAAATTCCGGCACGACCGGATTTTCGACCCGCTCGCCCATAACGACGATGCGGTTCTCAACACGGTTCACGCCAACACGCAGATTCCAAAGTTCATCGCCTACGAGCGCATTTACGAGACGAGCGGCGACCTTATTTATCACGACGCGGCCCGCAACTTCTGGCGGAAGGTCGTCGCCAATCGCTCGTGGGTCAACGGCGGCGACAGTCAGTGGGAGGCGTTTTTTCCGCCCGAAGACTTTCCTGAAAAAATCAACGAGGTCTGCGGGCCGGAAACCTGCAACACGTACAATATGCTGAAATTGACCCGGCAGCTGTACTTGCAGGAGCCGTCCGCCGCATACGTGGATTACTACGAGCGCGCCCTGTACAATCATATCCTTTCGTCGCAAGACCCCGAACATGGCGGCTTCGTGTATTACACGTCCATGCGCCCCGGCCATTATCGCGTCTATTCCCGCGACGACGACGCTATGTGGTGCTGCGTGGGAACCGGCATGGAAAATCATGGCAAGTACGGCGAAATGATTTACGCCCATGCCGCCGACCGCCTGTACGTCAACCTTTTCATCGCCTCGGAAGTAGCCTGGAAAGCGAAGGGGCTGACGCTGCGGCAGGAGACGGCCTTTCCCGAAAAACCCGTGACGACGCTGCGGCTGACCCTGCGACAGCCGCAAAAAATTCGCCTGCAGGTTCGCGTGCCGCAATGGATCGAACCGGGCCGAATGCAACTTCGCGTCAATGGCGTCCTCCAAAAGAGCGCCGCCGCGCCCGGCTCCTACGCCGCGATTGATCGCGTCTGGAAGTCCGGCGATACGGTTGCGGTCAGCCTGCCGATGCGCCTGACGACCGTCGCCCTCCCGCACAGCCGCGCGTATGTCGCGTTTTTGTACGGCCCGATCCTGCTGGCGGGGCCGCTCGGCGCGCAAGGCTTGACGCCGGCGGATTTTCACACGGGCGGGCCGGGCGACGCGCAGCTTGCCAAAAAAGTCCTGCCGGTCAGCGCCGCCCCGACGCTCGTGGGCGACCTGACGCAAGCGGTAAATGCGGTCAAGTCGGTTCCGGGGCAGCCGCTCGCTTTTCGCACGCAGGGACTGGCGCTGCCGCATGACGTATCTCTGGTTCCGTTCTATCAAATTCACGAGCAGCGGTACGCGATTTACTGGCGCATCGTCAATCGGGGCGAGTACGCGACGGAGCGCGCAAAAATCGGGGCCGAGGAGCGGGAGGCGCAGGCGTTGGAGAGCCGAACCGTAGACCGCGTTCGCAGCGGCGAACAGCAGCCCGAAGCCGACCACAACCTGCAGGGCGAGGGAACGCGGGCAGGCGACGCAGGGTATCCGTTCACGCACTGGCGCGACGCGACCGGCTGGTTCAGCTACGACGTGAAGACCCGGCCCGACAAGCCTCTCGAACTGCGCTGCGCGTATTGGGGCAGCGACAATGGGCGCACATTCGATGTTCTCGTCAATGGCGTCAAGATCGCCACGCAGCGGCTGACCGGAACCGGGGCCGGAAATATCTTCGTTACCTATACGATACCCCCGGAATTGACGCGCGGCAAGTCCGGCGTGACGGTGCGTTTTCAGGCCGCGCCCGGCAGTCTGGCGGGCGGCCTGTTCGATCTGCGCGTTCTGACGGCTCCCTGAGAGCGGGCGGCGTATGCACGAATTGGCCGAAAAAATCAAGGGGCGGGCGCTGGCGCTGGGCTTCGACCTGGTCGGCATCGCCGACGCCAGCCCCTCCGTTTTCGCCGAAGCGTACCGCGATTGGGTGGCGCAGGGCTATGCCGGAGAAATGGCCTACCTGACCCGCAATCTCGAACGCCGTCTCGATCCGCGCGAACTGCTGCCCGACGCCCGTTCCATTATCGTGGTCGGCATGAACTATTACGCCGACGCCGAAGAGGGGCCGGGAACGCCGCTTCATGACGAGACGCAGGCCGTTTTCGCCCGGTACGCGCGCGGCGACGACTATCACGACGTGATGACGGCCCGCCTGCGCGAGCTGCTGGCTTTCCTGCAGGCGGAAGCGGGCGCGGAGCAGGACGTTCAGGGCCGGGTTTACGTGGATACGGGGCCGCTCTTGGAGCGCGAAGTAGCCCAACGCGCCGGTCTGGGCTGGTTCGGCAAGAACACCATGTTAATCAATACGCGGCGCGGGTCGTACTTTTTCCTGGGCGAGATCGTCACCAATCTGGCCCTGCCGCCCGACGAACCCGCCGTCGGCGGCTGCGGAACCTGCACGCGCTGTCTGGACGCCTGCCCGACCGGGGCCATCCTCGAACCCTACAAGCTCGACGCCCGTCGCTGCCTCTCCTACCTCACGATTGAACTCAAGGGCGATCTGCCGGAGGAATTCCGTCCCGCGCTCGCCGAGGCTGGCAATCGAATTTACGGCTGCGACATCTGCCAGGAGGTCTGCCCGTTCAATCAGCGCCGTGCCATTCCGACGGACGACCCGGCGTATCCGCCGCGCGAAGCGACCGCGACGTCGAAACTCGCCGATCTGCTGCTGATGGACGATGAAGCGTTCCAGCGGGCGTTCAAAGGCAGTCCGGTCAAGCGAGCCAAGCGGCGTGGTCTGCTGCGAAACGTGGCGGTCGCTCTGGCGGCTTCGGACGACCCGGAAACCGAAATTGTATTAGAAGCCGCCTTGAATGACCCGGAACCGCTCGTGCGCGAACACGCTGAGTGGGCATTGCAACAGATACGCTTCAGGCAAATCGTTCCGGTTTCCGCAGATCAGGAGGGTTGAGACGCCTGCTTCCCCGCTCCTTGCGTGCGCCTTTTGGTATGGTATCATGTCTATGTCTTTGTTTTAGAATGGGATGCCGGGCAGGAGTAGTCGAGCGACAATGGCAAGCCAAAGGAGCATAGGCGATTATGGCCTTGATGATAGACCTGAAACCGGAGTTGGAAGCGCAATTGCGGGAAGAAGCCGCGAAAACGGGGATAGACACGAGCGCGTTTGTCGTCCGTGCGCTTGAAGATCAACTGCGACGCAGAAGCCGTCAACGCGCGCCGTCACACCTCTCACAAGAGGATTCGACCCTGCTTCAGAAGATCAACCAGGGTCTGCCGGAAGCGATGTGGCAGGAGTACGAGGACCTGATCGCCAAGCGGCGCGCAGAAGCTTTGACGCCGGAGGATCACGCCCGTCTGATAGCGCTTTCTGAGAGCATCGAAGAGGCGCACGCAGAGCGCATCGCGTATGTCGCGGAACTTGCCCAACGGCGGCGCGTGCCACTCAAAACGCTGATGGGGCAGCTGGGAGTCAAGCCCCGGAAAGTCTAATATGCGACTTCCTGCCGGAGTGAAACAGACGGTACGAAAGTCCGCGCGGAACCGCTGTGAGTATTGCCATAGTCAAGAGCCTTTCTCTCCCTCCGCATTTTCCATCGAGCATATCGTTCCGCGCTCCGAGGGTGGCCGTGACGTAGTAGAAAATCTGGCTCTTTCCTGTCAGGAATGCAACAACCGTAAATTCACGGCCACTACTGCGCGTGATCCGCTCACCGGAGAGGTCGTTCGTCTTTTCCATCCTCGCCAGGCGTCTTGGAGCGATCACTTCGCATGGAGCGAAGACTTTACCCTGGCGCTCGGCCTGACGCCGACCGGACGCGCTACTATCGAGAAATTGCATCTGAACCGCGTGCGTCTCATCAACCTGCGGTGGATACTACATCGCGCCGACATTCATCCTCTCCCGGAAGGGGACGAAGCCTGATCGAATTGGTCTATTTTTCTGGAGAGGCCAACTTGCAGGAGGTCTGCCCGTTCAAATTCAATCCGCGCCACGCTATTCCGACCGACGACCTGCTGGGGGCGGGGTTATGGAATGTCCTCGTATCTGGCGCAGGAACGCTTCGCCGCGCAGCGTTCCGGCGTAATTGCCCCCCTGAAGATACCGGCTTCGCCCGCCGAAATTACACATAGCGGCATTGGGTCGCAAACCGGAGACGCTCAATGCAGGAGAAAGCGTTTTGTCCGATTCGGAAATTCTGTCCGGCGGCGCGTGCAATGCTGCGTGCAGTGACGACGCGCCTGCCAACGATTGGAACGACGCACGCCACTACCGTGACATTTTTCAGCGCGCCGGGCAGGCGCTGGCAATCGGCAGTCGCGATGGCGTGACGATTGAAATCGTCAATCCGGCGTTCGCGGCGATGCATGGCTACACGACGGAAGAACTGCGCGGCGCGTCGCTCCTGCATCTCTTTCCGCCGCGCCGCCGTGCCGAAGCGAAAGCCGCGATCCGCCAGAGCGACGCGAGCGGGCATTGCGCGTGGGAAGCCGAGCATCTCGCCAAAGACGGGCGCGTGTTTCCGGTCTGGATTGACGCCACCGCCGTTCACGATGAAACCGGCGCATTGCAATATCGCATTGCCAGCGTGCAGGACATCAGCGAGCGCAAACAGGCCGAAGCGGAATTGAGCCGAAGCGAAAGCCGCTTTCGTCAACTGGCCGAAGCGATGCCGCAGTTCGTCTGGATCAATAACCGCGATGGCCGCATCGTGTATTTGAACTCGCAATGGACGGACTTTACCGGGCAGACTTTCGCGCAAACGCGGGGCGACGGCGGCGCGGCAGTGATTCATCCCGATGACCTGGCCGTCATTAGGCGCGCCGCAGACGCGGCAAAGCAGGCCCGTCAGCCCTACGAATTCGAGTTTCGCTGTCGGCGGCTGTCGGATGGCGCGTACTATTGGTTTCTCTGCCGCGTGGTTCCGATACTGGACGCACAGGGCCGTCTGGAGCAGTGGGTGGGAACCAGCGCGAATATTGACGAGCAGAAGCGGCAGCAGCGCGAAATCCAGGATTTGAATACCCGGCTTCAGCGCGCCATGCAGGAAACGCACCACCGGGTCAAGAATAATCTGCAGAGCATTTCGGCTCTGGCCGAGATGCAGGCGGGCGGGAGCGAGGACATGATTCCGCGCGCGGCCCTGGAGCGTATCAGCCAGCACGTCCGCGCCCTGGCGTTGATGCACGAGCTGCTGACGCAGGAGGCGCGAAACGACGTCGCCGTCAGGTTTGTCTCTGTCAAAACTGTCCTCAGCCGCTTGCTGCCCCTGATGCAGGCGACGATAGGCGCGCGGCAAATTCGCTATGACATCGCGCCCGCCCGCGTGCCGATCGCCAAGGGCGCGTCGCTCGCCCTGCTGGTCAACGAACTCGTCAACAACGCTGTCAAGCACGGCGCGGGCGCGGTTACCGTTCTGCTGAACGTCGAGAATGGGCAGGCGCGGCTCGAAGTGCGGGACGACGGCGCGGGATTCCGGCCCGGTTTCGATCCGGCCTGCGAGGGACACGTCGGCCTGGAATTGATTGACAGTCTGGCGCGCTGGGATTTGCGCGGCGAGCTGACATTCGCCAATCAGCCGCAGGGCGGCGCGCAGGTCATCGTCCGCTTCCCGCTCGACGAACCCTGCGCCGCCTGACGAGGACGCGAATTTACGCGGCGAACTTGCGGGCAGAACACAAATTTCACTTCGCCGTCAATCGGTCAGAAAGAGAAGAACCGTGAGTCTTATCCCCCTGCGGGAACGGCGGCAGCGCGCGTCCCGGCGGTTTTTGCTGCGCGTCGTCGGGCTGCTGTTTCTGATGGGCGCCCTGGCGTATTCGGCCTGGCTTGCGCCCTGGGCCAAAGCGGGGCGCTCCGTTCCCGTCGAGGCTGTTCCAACCCGATGAGCCTGCCGTTTACTAATCGCTTCAGCCGCCGGTCGCGCGCGGGCCTGGCCTGGGTTTTGCTGGCGCTCGTGGTCGTGTTCGGCTTGCGATTGCGGCTGGCAGGGCTTGGCTGGAGCCTGCCGGACGCGCGCCATCCCCTCGCCACGTATCACCCCGACGAGCTGATCAATCTCGCCGCCGCGCGAACCGCCGACATTCCGCACGCGCAATTCGACATCGGCTTTTACAACTACGGCGCATTTTATTTTTATCTGGTCAGTTTCGCCCATACGCTGGGGCGCGGCTACGGCCTGATCCCGACCACGCCCGCCCCGCCGCCCGGATTGGACGCGTCCGCGCTCATGGCCCTCGCCGCGCCCGAAAACGCCGCCCTGTTCCTGACCGGGCGTCTGGTTACGGCCCTGCTTGGCGCGGCCACCATCCCCGTCCTCTTCGCGCTCGGCAGCCGTTTGTACGGGCGTAAAGTCGGCCTGCTGGCGGGGCTGTTCTATGCGGTCGCGCCCTTAGCCGTCCTCCACGCCCATTTCCTGACCGTAGACGTTCCGGCCACATTTTTCATTACCCTCGCCCTGCTCGCCGCGGCCCGCCTGCTCGACGATCCGTCCTGGAAAAACTACGTTTGGGCGGGCGTAACGGTCGGTCTGTGCGCGGCCACGAAATACAACTGCGCGCTGGTTCTTGTCGCCCCCCTGAGCGCGGCGCTCTCGACCCGTTCTCGCGCTTCCTCCGCGCCTTCCGCGAGCCGG
>JBBRNU010000106.1:0-10271 GCA_038230115.1 Chthonomonadales bacterium
ACCTTCGTGGCCTGCAATGCCGCTTCGCCGGCACGTTTTCCAATTGCGAAGAGGCCCGCGCAGGCAATTTGCATTTAGCCCGCGCAGGCAATTTGCATTTAGCCCGCGCAGGCAATTTGCATTTAGCCCGCGCAGGCAATTTGCATTTAGCCCGCGCAGGCGGGCTTGGCATTTCAGAACGGGGATTCATTCCCGTTCTTCCCCACAATTCGGCGAACCTATTCCGAGCTGTGTTCCGGGCGCATCAGGGGGAACAAAATCACGTCGCGGATGCTTTCCGCGCCCGTCAGCAGCATCGCCAGGCGGTCAATGCCGATGCCCAGCCCGCCTGTCGGCGGCATCCCGAACTCCAGGGCGCGCAGGAAATCCTCGTCCATCGGGTGCGCCTCGTCGTCGCCCGCCGCGCGCTGCCGCAGCTGCTCCTCGAAGCGTTCGCGCTGATCCAGCGGGTCGTTGATCTCGGAAAAGGCGTTGCCCAGTTCCTGACCGGCGACATACACCTCGAAACGGCGCGTCAGGGCCGGATTGTCGGGCCGCTTTTTGGCGAGCGGCGACGTTTCGACGGGGAAATCGGTGATGAACGTGGGCTGCCGCAAAAGCGGCTGCGTGTACACCTCGTGCAGTTTCTCGATCAGCCCGCCCAGCGTCGTTTCTTTGTCCAGATCGAACGCGACGCCAATGCGACGGCAGGCCGCTTTGCCCATCTCTAAGGTTGTCAGCTCGTCGGGGGCGATTCCGGCGTACTGCGCGATGCCGTCCAGCATCGGCAGGCGTCGCCAGGGGCGGGCCGACAGGTCAATCGGTTCGCCGGGCAGGGGCAGAAAAGCGTCGCCGTTGACCGCCTCGCAGACCGCCGCGTACATCGCCTCGACCAATTCCATGATGTCTTCCAGGTTGACATACGCCTGATACAGCTCCATCATCGTGAATTCGGGGTTGTGCTGCGTGTCAATGCCCTCGTTGCGAAAGACGCGCCCGATCTCGTACACTTTCTCATAACCGCCGACGATCAGTCGTTTGAGGTAGAGTTCGAGCGAGATGCGAAGTTTCACGTCCAATTTCAGGGCGTTGTGCCGGGTCGGGAAGGGACGCGCGGCGGCTCCGCCCGCAACGGTTTGCAAAACGGGCGTTTCGACTTCCAGAAAGCCCTGCGCGTCCAGGAAGCGGCGCAGGGCCGAAACGGTTTTCGCCCGCCGGGTCAGCACGTCGCGCGAGTCGGGGTTGGCGAGCAGGTCGAGATACCGCTGCCGGTAGCGCGTTTCCGGGTCGGCAAGCGCGTTGTACGTGTGACCTTCGTCGTCCTGTTTGCCGAGCGGCGGGGGGCGGAGGGCTTTCGCCAGAAGCATCGGCTCGTCCTGCAAATGCACGCTGATTTCGCCGGTTTTCGTGCGGAAGACGAACCCGCGCAGGCCGACGAAATCGCCCAAATCCAGTTCCTTGAACCGCCGGTAGGCTTCTTCGCCGATGTCATCGCGCCGCGTGTAAAACTGGATGCGCCCGGACTCGTCGGCCAGGTGCGCGAAGGCCGCCTTGCCCATGATGCGCTGCGCGACCAGCCGCCCGGCCAGGGTCACAGTCTGGCCTTCGAGCGCGCCGAACTGCGATTCGTCGGCGATTTGCGCGGCGTGGTGCGAGCGCTCGTAGCGTTCGATGGCGAAGGGATCGTTTCCTTCGGCGCGGCGCGCTTCCAGCTTTTGCAGGCGCAGGGCGCGCTGCCGATCCAGTTCTTCGTGTTCTTCGCGTGGATTTTCCTGCTCGCTCACGGCTGCTCTCGCCTCGCTTACGTTTGATGATTTCGATGGAACGAGTTTTTGACCGTCCGCTCAGGGCCGAGAGTTGCAAACTCCGGCGCTAAAAGAACAGGCGGTTGGCCGGAGGTTGAAAACCCCCGGCAACAAAGTGCAGGCGTCCTGCGGACACGGCATGGCGTCGTTGGAATGTTTGCGCCTTCCTTGCAACCTGCTATGTCGTCGCGCGTTCCTGGCATGAGCGAATTGCGCGTCCGCAGTATGCCTGTTTTTTCCTGTCGGGGGTTTTCAACCTCCGGCCAACAGGGAAGAAGGCTGCCCGCCTCACTCACGAAAGCGGTTCGCCCTATTTAGGATTGTCCGCTTATTTGCGGATGCTGTCAATGCGATATTGCAGGCTGCCGTTCGGAACCTGGATCAACACTTTATCCCCAACGCGCTTGCCGACCAGCGCCTCGCCAACGGGCGACTCATCGGAAATGAAATCGGTATCGGGGTCGGCCTCGACCGAGCTGACGAGGGTGAATTCCCACTCGTCGTCGTTTTCCAGGTTTGTCATTTTTACAATCGAGCCGATACCGATGTGATCGGTGGGAATGTCGGCCTCGTCCAGCGCCTGCGCCACTTGCAGCACGCGCCGCAAATCCAGAATCTGGCTTTCCACCATCGCCTGCGCGGTTTTGGCGTCTTCATACTCGGCGTTTTCGGTCAGGTCGCCGAATTGCTTGGAGTCGCGCAGGCGGTCGGCCACTTCGCGCCGCTGCACGTTTCGCAGATGGTCGAGCCGCTGTTCCAATTTTTCCATGCCGCGCGGCGTCAATACGAGTTCTGCCTCTTGAGACATTCCCTGCTTTCTCCTATCGATCCGGTGGTTCCCGGCGCGTCGGCGGGACGCATTCCCGCACTACACGTCAGATACGAACAATTGAGCGCGCACTGCGCCATTGCAGGGGTCTGTTTACGCTATTTACGAATTTTAGACGCCATACGCAAAAACACCGAGGGCTAAAGGCAGTCCTCAGTGTTGGGAAAAAGCCAGATTCGCAGCCATTTTGCGCCGCCATGTTAGCACAAAACGACCCGCTCTGTCAACCGAACGTTCAAATGGCGTCATGCAAAATTTTCTCCGCATCTCTCTTACAGCCTGATGGAGCGGCGCGCGTTCACGGATTGGGCGAATTGCGCGTCCGCAGGACGCTCGCTTTTTCCTGGCGGGAGTTTTTAACTTCCGGCAAAAACTCGCCCTGTCAATCCGCTCAAACCGACGCCGCCCGGTACGCGCGCATTACGGTCGGCACGTCGCCGTCCATCGTAATGACGCCGTTTTTCAGCCAGAGAATGCGGTTCGCCACGCGCTCCACAACCGGCAGATCGTGCGACACGAACACAATCGTCTTGCCCTCTCGCTGCATATCGGCGATGAGAGCGTAGCATTTGTTCTGGAACGTCTCGTCGCCGACCGCCAGCACCTCGTCCACCAGAAGAATATCCGGGTCAATATGCACGGCGATAGCGAAGCCCAAGCGCAGTCTGGCCCCGTCGTTCCAGCCGCGCACGGTCGTGTCAATTTTCGCTTCCAGCCCGGCGAACCGAATGATCTGGTCGGTCTTGGCGTCTACCTCGTGCGCCCGCAGGCCCAGGACCGCGCCGTAAAATTCGATGTTTTCCAGCCCGGTCAAATCGGGATGGAACCCGGCGTCGAGCGCGAGCAGGGGCGCGATGCGCGCCGGGCCTCCGCTGCGGCTTCGCAGCAAAACCTGCCCTTCAGTCGGCCTGTAAACGCGGGCGAGAATGCTGAGAAGCGTAGACTTGCCCGACCCGTTGCTGCCGATGACCGCCAGGGTTTGGCCGTGCGGAACCTGAAACGAAATGCCGTCGAGGGCCGTGAAATTTTCCACGCTCGGCGGCTTCATCGCGCCTAAAATGGCCCGCTTCAATGACCCGCGATGCCGCTGCTGAAAACGCTTGGTCAGCCCGCTGACCGCAATCGCGGGCGGTTCCCCGTTCGGCGTCAAGGGCGTCAACAAGGAAGAAGCCCGTGTGTCGCCGTCGCCATTTTCTTTGTTCGGTAGAGGGGTTTCTATAGCGGTCGTTCCCGGTGTCGGATTCATGTCAGCAGGATACCACGAGTCGGGATTTTCCACAAGCGGCGGGCGTCATTTTGCAGCAGTCGATCAGACATTAAAGTTAGCCATTATAAGTTATTGACCGCCAGCGCGCTTGCGAAGAAATTTTTACGGGGCGCTAAGAATGTTGGAAACGCGGCGTATTCTACGGCATTCGCGCCATCGTCGGGGCGAATTCATGACAGGAAAACGGCCCGAACCGCCCGCCTGCCCTGCCGACAAGGAGAATTCACGATGATTTTACGCCAAGACCGCATCCTGATTGATCTGCCGATCCCCAAGCATCCCTCGCCCAACAGCGCGTCCGCCGTCCAGGAACTGCTCGGCGGCAAGTACGGCGAAATGTCCACGCTGATGAACTACACGTTCCAGTCGTTCAACTTCCGGGGCCGGACGCGAATGCGGCCTTACTACGACCTGATCGCCAACATCGCCGCCGAGGAATACGGCCACATCGAACTGGTCGCTTACACGATTAACTTGCTGCTCAATGGCGCGACCACGCGCGGCCATAATCCCGACGACGCGCCCCTGCACAGCGCCATAGACGCGCGGAATGCGTACCATTTCATTGCCAGCGGGCAGGCGGCTTTGCCGGTAGACTCGATGGGCAATCCCTGGAACGGCTCGTTCGTCACGGCGACCGGCAACCTTAAGATGGACTTGCTGTTCAACTTTCAGCTGGAGTGCGGCGCGCGGGCCAATAAGATGCGCGTGTATGAGATGGTCACCGACCCGACAGCGCGCAAGATGGTCGGCTACCTGCTCGTGCGGGGCGGCATCCACATCGTGGCGTATGCCAAAGCGCTGGAAAAATTGACCGGCGTCGAGGTGGGCAAACTGCTGCCGATCCCCGACCTGAGCAACAAAAAATTCGACGAGGCCAAGAAGTTCGAGGACATGGGCCTGCACCGCATCATGTTCCGCTACAGCATGGAAGATTACACGCGCCTGGGCGAAATCTGGAATGGCGCGCACCCGGAAGACGGCTCGCAGTTGATTGTGCAGGACGGCCCGCCGGAGGGCGTCCCGGCCCCCGACCTCGACGAGGAACCGCAGTTGACCGCGCCGGGCGTGGACGCGGAAATGTACGAGAGCGTTCTCAAGAAGGTGATGGCCTCGTAGTTCCCGCCGCAAGCCCCCCGACTGAACGCACTGGCTTGTTTTCGCGTTCGGCCTTTGCTTGTTTTCATGGCGCGCTTTCCTGCTTTCGCTGGCTGCTCCGCTTTTCCGGGCGAGGCGGATGCGAACGCAAGGAAGCGCGTTTTTGAGCAAGTTTCAAGCGAGCGGCTTCAGGGGCGCTCCACGAACTGCCATTTGCGCCGGTTGAAATACCAGTAGCCCGACCAGGCGACGAGAAGGCAGATAACGCCCGCGCCAGCAAAAGACGTCCAGTCCAGCATCAGCGGTTCGCCCCGCAATCCCAGCGTTTCGCGCGGCACGGGTTGCAGCAGAACTTTGCGATAGGCGTTGATGATGGCCGTGATCGGGTTCAGCATGTAAATTTTGTAAAACCAGGGATGGGCCTGCATGAAGGGCGTGTAGTAGATGTTGTCGGCGGGATACAAAATAGGCAGGAGGAAATATAGCAGGTTGAACCCGGTTTGCAGAATGAACTTGACGTCCTCGTAAAACACGTTCAAGGCGGACACCCACAAGCACAGCCCGGTCACGAGCGCCACTTCCATCAGCGTGATGACGGGAAACCAGAGGGCGGCGCGCTGCCAGGGAATGTCAATGCCGAACAGCCGCCAGACGCCGAAGAAGACGACGAAGAAGACCGCCCAGCCCAAGAGAAAGTGGATGGTGTTGCTGATAACGTAGTAAAGCGGGATTACCTCGCGGGGCATATAGGCTTTTTTGATGATGCCGTAGTTCACGAGGAGAGACTGGCTGGAGTCCAGAATCGCGGTTTGAAAGAACGTCCAGGGAATGATGCCGCAGAGCAGGTAGGGAGCCAGGTTGCGCCCGGACTGGTTCAGGACGCTGCGGAAGAAAAACAGCGACACCAGCACCTGCATGAGCGGCGGCACAATGGACCAGAGGAATCCCAGCACGGAATTTTTGTAGCGCACCTTGAGTTCGCGCGCCACGAGCATTCGCAAAAGAAAGCGAAACCGCCAGAGTTCGGCCAGTTCCTCACGCATCCGCGCCGTTCTTCTTTCCCGCCGCGCCGTTGTCGTCGTCGGCTTCCAAATCCGCCGCGTGGAGGCTGGCCGCGTTCACGTCTTCCGGTCGCGCCGGTTCCAGAAGGGACAGCAGGGCGGTGCGCGGAATCAATACTTTACGCTTGCCTGCGATCCGAAACGCCTGCAGCCGGCCCTGGCGAATGTAGGAACGAATGCTCGATTGACTGACTTGCAAGTAGTGCGCCGCCTGCTCGACCGTAAGCAAATCCCTGGATTCCACATCCATTCCGCTGCCCCTTCTCCCATCGTATCGCCATTTTTTGTCGCCATCGCGAGTGTTCTTGCGGCTCTTGGTAATCGTTCTTGCTGGTCTTGCCGGGTCGTTCGCGCCTGGAAACGCCGTCCGCAGCGCCATGCGTGGATTGTTAGTGGTAATTCGGGGCGCAAAGAGGAATTTCGCGCCCGACGGCGAATACGGTAGAGTATACAAAATGCCGACAGGAATTGTCAATAGCTTGCAGGAGTATTTGTTCGCACTTCTGCCTGCCCGGCGCGGGCGACGCCGGGAGGTCAGGCGACTTTCGTCCCCGTCACGCGAGGCGGGTAAATGAGGCGGGCGCGCGTTGAGGCGTGTCCCCTCGCGAAGGAGGAACTTCCGATGCACAATTGGCGTTACAAAACTCTGGTAATCCGCGAACTGGCCCTGAGCGAGGCGAAGATGAACGCCGAGGGCGAAAAAGGCTGGGAACTGGTTTCGGTCTGTATGTCCGACGCGACCACCCTGCGCGCCTTCTTCAAAATGAACGCCGACAACGCGCCGCACGAGGCGACCGACACGGAACACGCGCTTGTGGGCCGGGGTATCTAGGCCGAGTAACTTGCCTTTCGCCGCCGCGCCGTTGGCCGGAGGTTGAAACCCCCGGCACCCAAAAACAGGCGGCCTGCGGACGCGCAATCCGCTCATGCCATGAACGCGCCCCGACGCAGCAGGTCATGAGCAAAGCGCAAGCGTTTCAACGACGCGACGCCGCGTCTGAAAGACGCCTGCACTTTGGCGCCGGGGGTTTCAACCTCCGCCAACGCCGCTAACCTTTCCTGCCGGGAAAATAAATTCCCGGCAGCGGAGCCTCTTTTTCGAAACATTCCCATGCCTGCTTATCCCGCCACCGGTCTCACTCTGCATCGCTTGAATCTGGGCGAGACCGATAAAATTCTGACGCTCTACACGCGCGAGCATGGCAAACTCTCTGCGGTTGCGAAGGGCGCGCGGCGCGCGGGCAGCCGCTTGAGCGGCGCGACCGAACTGTTCACCCTATCGCGCTTCCTGCTGGCGACCGGCAAGTCGCTCGACATCGTGACGCAGTGCGAAATCGAAAACAGTTTCGCCTCGCTTCGCAACGACCTGGGCCTGCTCGCCCGCGCCGCCTACTTTTGCGAACTGCTCGACCGCCTGACGCTGGAGCGCGACGCCGCTTCCAGCGCGGAACTGCTCGACCTGACGGTTTCGGCCCTGGCGCTGCTCCAGCAGACCGAAACGTACCCCGACGGCGTGGTTCATGCCTATGAATTGGGATTGCTGGCCGTGCTGGGATACGCCCCGGTTTTCGACCGGTGCGTGCGCTGCGGCGAGCCGCTGGAACGGCGGCAGCTCGGGTTCAGCCCGTCGCTGGGAGGCGCGCTGTGCGCCGCCGACCGCTACCGAACCGACGACGCCCTGCCGCTTTCGCCCGACGGCCTGGCCCTGCTGCAAACCCTGGCGAAGGGCGAAGGCGAAACCCTGCTCGCCCAAACCCCCACGCCAAAAATCGCCGCCGAAGTCGCCAAATGCCTGCGCTGGTACGTCCGGTTTCGGGCCGACCGCGACCTGAAAAGCGCCGATTTCCTCGACCAGCTGCGGGCGGGCGAGCGTGGCTGAACTTTGCAGCGCGGGCCTCGCCGACCAATTAGAATGGGCGTGAGTTTACCCGCGATGGGATCAGGAATTTAGGGCAGGCATCGTGAATTGGACGGTGCAGAAATTCGAGGGTTCAGGCGCGGGCGGCAGGTTCCGGCTCGGCCTTTGTTTCCGGGGTTTCCGGGCCGGAGACGATTGCCGACCCGGACGCAGTTTTGGACGCGGGTGGCGCGGGCGCGCAGTCCTCCTCCCGGATCAGTAGCAGCGTGGCGACGATAGCGGCGACCGCGAACCCGGCAGCGAGATACAGCGCGAGCGCAAAGCCTGCCGTCAGCGCGGATGCGGGCGGCAGGGTTCCAGGCGCGATTTTGCCGCTTACGGACGCGGTTCGGGCGGTGGAAACGGCGACCAATACCGCTAGCCCGACTGCGCCGCCGATCTGCTCCGTCGTGTTGAGCAGGCCCGACGCCAGTCCCTGCTGTTCGTTGCGGACGCCGGAGGTCGCCGCGATGACCGCCGCCACAAACAGCAGCGACAGCCCGGCGGCGAACAGCGCCTGCGCGGGCAGCAAATCGCGCCAGAATACCGGGCGCAGGGGCAGCCGCGCCTGCCAGAGCGAACCGGCCAGCATCAAGAATGCGCCGCTCACCAGCGTTTTGCGAACGCCAAGCGTTTGGGGTAAGCGGGCGGCAAATTGCGACGCGACGATAGAAACCAGTCCGAGCGGCAGAAACGCCAGCCCGGTCGTGATGGCCCGGTAATGCAAAACCTGCTGGTAGTACAGCGTCAGGACAAAAATCGTTGAACCGGCAGCGGCGGAAGTCAGCGCTCCGACAAGATTGGCCCCCACCAGCGTTCGCCGCCGAAAGATGGCAAGCGGAATCAGCGGCGCGGCGGCGCGCGATTCGACCCAAATGAACGCGCCCAACAGAACGATCGAGGCGGCGAAACAGCCAAGCGTTCGCATCGCCAGCCAGCCCGCTTCCGGCGCGGCGGCCAGCGCGTAAACCAGTGTGGAAACGCCGGACGTGACGAGCAATGCGCCCCATACGTCGAGTTGAGGGCGCTTTTCGTCGTGGCTTTCCGGCAAAACTTTCTGCGCCATGAGCGCCGCCAGCAGGCCAATCGGGACGTTGACGAAGAAGACAGAGCGCCAGCCGAGCCATTGCGTCAGCAGGCCGCCGAGCAGGACGCCCGCAGCGAAACCGCCGGATGCGACCGCGCCCCAGACGCCCAGCGCATGGTTGCGTTCTTCGCCCTCGGCAAAGGTCGTCGTCAGCAGGGAAAGCGAGGCAGGCGCGATAATCGCCGCGCCGATTCCCTGCAAGGCCCGTGACGCGACCAGCAGCCACTCGGAACCGGCTACGCCGCCAATCAGCGACGCGGCGGCGAACAAAATCAGCCCGACGACGAGCATTCGCCGCCGTCCGTACAGATCGGCGGCGCGACCGGCCAGCAGCAGCAAACCGCCCGCCGTCAGACCGTAAGCGTTGACGATCCACTGCAAATCGGACTGCGAGAACTTCAGCGCCGTCTTGATCGTCGGCATAGCGACGTTGACAATCGAAAAATCCAGCACAACCATGAACTGCGCGACACATAGCAGGGCCAGCGCGAGCCGCTTCTTACTCATGAAACCTCCGGGCGCAGATCAGCCCCGTTGTCTAAATCCAGCCCCTCGCGGACAAGGAGGAAAAGTTGAGAACTTCCCTTGTCAGTCGAGTTTGCCGGGCCTATAAAAGCCCCTTCTGCGAAGCGCTAGGTCAGGTGCGGGACTATAAAAGCCCCGGCACAGGCCCGGCGCAAAGGCGCTTCCAGCATGAGGCTTCCCTAACCCGTCTCCAGAACGCCGGCGCGCGCGGCAGTCAGGCGAGAATTTCGCGGTCTTCTTTTCAGCCGAGCAGGTCGTGCAGGGCGGGGGCGCGAACCAGGGCGCGCAGGGCGTCTATATCGAGCATTTGCAGAAAATGGGACGCGGGCGGTTGGGCGAGGACGGACAGAACGCGCTGCGCGTCGGCTTCAGGGAAGGCGCGCAGACCGTCTAAATGGGTTTCGCTGACTTGCAGCAGTTGCGCGTAACTGTAAAATGACAGCCCCCACGCCAGCGTTACCGAACTGTCGGTATGCAGCGTGATATTGTCGTTGAGCGCAATCGCGCGGGCGAAGTGTTCATCGAAAATGGCAAACGTGATTTCAAGAACGTCCTCCTCTTCCTCATAAATCATTTCAAACGACGGCATGGCGTTCCCTCGATGGCGGAATGGGCGAAGCGAATTCAGTGTAGCATAGCCCGCCGCCGGAGTCAACGGGAAGCGAACCCAAGCGCGGCGAAAGATTCACGCCGAACCGGGCCGAATTCCCGTCGAGTCAAACC
>JBBRNU010000107.1:0-10201 GCA_038230115.1 Chthonomonadales bacterium
ATCGGTTTTTTCGACCACATGCTGACGCACGTCGCCCGGCACGGCCTGCTGAACCTGACGGTGCGCGCGGAAGGCGATTTGCACATAGACGACCATCATACGGTCGAGGACGTGGGCATCGCGCTCGGACAGGCGTTCGACCGCGCGCTGGGCGACCGGGCGGGCATCGCGCGCGTCGGAAACTGCGCCGTGCCGATGGACGAGGCGCTGGTTTTCTGCGCCATTGACATCAGCGGGCGCGGCTTTCTGGCCTGCGACCTGACCCTGCCGACGCCGAAATTGGGCGACTTCACGACCGAGCTGACCGTAGAATTTTTTCGCGCCGTCGCCGTCAACGCCGGGTGGACGGTTCACCTGCGGCAGATGGCCGGAACCAACACGCATCATATCATCGAGGCGGCGTTCAAAGCGTTCGCCAGAGCCAGCGCGCAGGCCGTCGCGCACGACCCGCGCGTCGCGGGCATTCCCTCAACGAAGGGCGTTTTGTAGAAGTTTACAGCAGGCTTCCCGTAAAAGAAGCGACGATTCCCGGAAGGCGAACTCGAAAATCCCGCCGGGAGCAGAGCCTTGTCACAAACCAACACGAACCGACCGGGGCGCAGTCTGCGCGCCCCCGGCCCGGATACGCGCGCGATCAAGCAGGCCGCCCTGCTGGTCACGCTTTCTCTGACCCTGGCGGGCGCGCTGCGGTGGGCGATGGACATTTCCAACGCCAATACGCATCAGGTTTCCACCGGCCTGTTTCGCCTGCAGGCCAGTTTCGACGCGGGCGAGGCGGGCCGGACTCAGCGCAGGACAAAACCGACGAAACAGGCCGCGCCGACCCGCAAAGCCGTCGCGCGCCTGCCGCGCACGCTTGCGCCGAGCGTCGCGCCGGTAGAAGTGGAAACGGAAGCGCGGTCGGAACGCTGATCGTGCCACAATTAAACCCGGCGACCTTGTGTTGTTCGCCCGCTGCACGACCTTGAAAGGCCGGTCTGGAATTGTCCGAGCCGCCTGCGCGGGTTAGACTTGCAGGAAGGTTCAGCCCGCGCAGGCGGGCTTTGCGTTTCAGAACGGGCATTCATTCCCGTTCGTGCGGGCTTTACAACGCCTGCGGGGGGTTAACCCCTCGGCTCACGTCAGGTTGATACGCTGCATTCGATTCGAGAAAGACCCGACCCATGATCGCAATTATTGACTATGGCATGGCGAACCTTCGCAGCGTGGAAAAAGCCCTCGCCGCTGTCGGCGGCGACCCGCGCATTACGAGCGACCCGCGCGTCGTGGCCGAAGCCGACAAGGTCGTGCTGCCGGGCGTGGGCGCGTTCGGCGCGTCTATGGCGAACCTGAACCGCAGCGGCCTGCGCGAAGCGGCGCTCGGCGCGATTGACGCGGGCAAGCCGTTTCTGGGCATCTGCGTGGGCCTGCAAATGCTGTTCGAGCGCGGCATGGAGATGGGCGAGACGCCCGGTCTGGGCGTGCTGGGCGGTTCGGTCGTGGAATTTTTCGCGCAGGAAACGCCGGAAGCCGCCATTGGTTTGAAAGTCCCGCACGTCGGCTGGAACACCTTGAACCGCCCGCGCGACTCGCGTCTGCTGCACGGCCTGAAACCGGACGCGCGCGTTTATTTCGTCCACTCCTACTACCCGGAGCCGCTGGACGCCGGTCTGGTCGCGGCGACGACCGATTACGGCCTGGACTTTTGCAGCGCCATCGAGCGCGGCAATCTGGCCGCCACGCAGTTCCACCCCGAAAAGAGCGGCGCGGTCGGCCTGCAAATCCTGCGAAACTTTGTGGAGTGGGCGTGAGTACTATCAGGGCGGGCCAGGCGTGACAGCCGCCCTTCGCGGGATTGAAAGCAAGCAAAGCAAGCATGAATATCTATCCGGCGATTGACCTAAAAGACGGGCATTGCGTGCGCCTGAGTCAGGGCCGCTTCGACGCCGTGACCGACTATGGCGACGACCCGGTCGCGGTCGCGCGGCGCTGGCAGGCCGAAGGCGCGCAATGGCTGCATGTCGTGGACTTGGACGGGGCGCGTACCGGGCGAGCGAGCGTTGAAAATCAGGCGGTCGTGGCGCGTATCGCCTGCGAGGTCGGCCTGCCGATCCAATTCGGCGGCGGCGTGCGAACCGCGGAAACCGTCGCGCGGATGCTGGAATTGGGCGTCGCCCGCGTCGTGGTCGGCACGGCGGCGGCGCGAGACGCCGCGCTCGCCCAATCGCTGTTTCGTGACTATGGCGCGCACATAGCGGTCGGCGTGGACGCGCGCGACGGCATGGTGGCTGTGCAGGGCTGGCAGGAGTCGAGCGGCGAAGCGGCCCCGACGTTTGTGGCGCGGATGGCGCAGCTGGGCGCGGCGCGGTTCATTTTCACCGACATTGCCCGCGACGGGATGCTGCAAGGGGTCAATCTGGTTTCGCTGGCGCTGGTCGCGGCTTCCGTTCCCCACATTCCCGTGATCGCGTCGGGGGGCGTGGCGACTCTGGCCGACTTGGACGCGCTGAAGGTTCTGCGCGCCGCGACCGCGCCCAACATAGACGGCGTAATTATCGGCAAGGCCTTGTACGCGGGAACCGTTTCGCTGGCCGACGCGCTGACCCGCGCCGCCAATTAGCGTTATATAACAGGAGGGCATCGGGAATGGACTTTATAGGCTTGATCGCGGTCATGGGCGTGTTTGGCATCCCCATTTCCGCTATCTGGACCAGTCATCGGCAAAAAATGCTGAAGATGCAGCTGCAAATGCAGAATCAGGGCGGCGCAAACGGCAACGCCGAAGCGTCCATCGAAGCATTGCGGCAGGAAGTCCGCGCCCTGCGCGACACGACGATGCAATACGACCTGAGTTTCGACACGGCCTTGCAGCGCATGGAACAGCGCGTCGAGGGCATCGAACGCCAGGCCCGCATTACGCCGCCCGCCGACACGCAGACGCAAAACACCCTGCTCTCCAACCGCTGAAGTTCTGTCCTTGCCGCGCTGAGTTAACGCAGATTGCCGCGTGGTGAACGGGATGAGTAGAATGGGAATGAACGCTCGTTCTAAAACGCGCGGCGACCGGGCATGAATGCCCGGTCTGATAGGCAAAGCCCGCCTGCGCGGGCTGCGATGCCTCTTGCGCCTAATCAAGTGGAAACTCTTGGGTCTACCCTCATCCCCGGCCCTTCTCCCTGCATGGGAGAAGGGAGCAAGGGCGGTAACTCCTGCCTGTGCAGGAATGGGGAGCGAAGGCATAAGGTTGGCGCGTTGCAAGCAGGGAAAGAGCCTTGCCCCCGTGCATCGGCATTGTGAATTTAGCCCGCGCAGGCGGGCTTCGCATTTCAGAACGGGGTTTCAATCCCGTTCACCGCGCGTTTCAGAACGGGCATTCCTTCCCGTTCTACCAACCCCCTTTGACGCGCTTTCGGAACGAGCGTTCACGCCCGCAGAACTGGTTAAACTGAGAGGAGCCTCGACCGTGACCGCTATGTCGCCGCAACTGCTTTCCTTGCAAACCGGCAAACCGAGTACGCAAACGTTTCATGGCAAGGCGTGGACAAGCGCGATTTACAAGGCTCCGGTTTTGGGACGGCTCGCTTTGTCCTTCGCCAACGTGGACGGCGACGCGCAGGCCAACTTGAAATTTCACGGGGGGCCGGACAAGGCCGTCTGCGCCTTTCCCGCCGAGCATTACCCCTTCTGGCGCGCGGAATTGAAGCAGAATGCCGAAACGTTTGGGTACGGAGCGTTCGGAGAAAATTTCACTATCACGGGGCTGCCGGAAGCGACGGTCTGCATTGGCGACGTGTACGCCGTCGGCTCGGCGCGCGTGCAGGCCAGCCAGCCGCGTCAGCCCTGCGTCAATCTGGCGCGCAAGTGGGATTTTCAGGCGCTGCCCGCGCGAATGCAGGAGGTCGGGCATACCGGCTACTATTTGCGCGTCCTGCAGGCGGGCGAGGTGGGCGCGGGCGACACGCTGACGCTGCTCGAACGCCCCTACCCGGAATTCAGCGTCCAGGTTCTGAACCGCGCGATGTATCAGGACGAAGGCGGCGCGGCGCTTTACGAAAAGTTGGCCGGGCTGCCGGAACTCGCGATTTCTGCGCGCCGCATCTTTCGCCGTCTTTTGACTGCCGAGTAATCTTTCGATAGATTTTTCGCGCCGGACGGAGAACTTGCGGCGGGTAGGGAACAGGGGCGAAACTCGCAAGCGTAGAAAAGGACAGGGCGTCGTCACGAGCGCGGCCCTGTCTCATCTCTCCCCCGGCGGCGCGTTCCCAACCGGAAGCCGCCTGCGCGCAAAACCAAGCGAGAATCGAAACCATGCCATTGCGAAGCGGAACCCCGATGCCGGAATTGTCCGGCGCGACCGAATGGATTGCTGAAGAATTGTCCGCTGACTCCCTGCTCGGCAGCCCGACGCTGGTGCATTTCTGGGCCGTCAGCTGCCCCATATGCCACGACAATATGCCGACCGTAGCGGCGTGGCGCGACCAGTACGCCAACCGGGGGCTGAAGGTCGTCGCCATTCATCAGCCGCGCCAGGAAGAGGACACGAATCTGGACGCGGTGCGCGAGGATTACGCGGCGATGCAAATGGCCGAACCGTGCGCGATTGACAACCGGCACGCGATTGGCGAGCGCTTCGAGAACAATCTCTGGCCCGCCTACTACCTTTTCGACGACGAAGGCAAAATGCGCGGACGGGCGGCGGGGTATGCGGGCCTGAAAATGATCGAGACGCCCCTGCTGCGCCTGATGGAAGCCGCGCAAGCCGAAGCGCAAACCGCCTGAAACGGCCAATGAACAAGAATTGGGGCGCAAAAAGCGCGCCGTAAAAAGAACGAGGAGTCGAGCGCAGCGCTCGACTCCTCGTTCTTTTGTTTCCGTATTGGCGGACGGATTTAAACCAGAGCGGTCTGCGGCTCCAGGCCGGGAACCGTCTCGACCGGGGCCGGGGCGGGAACCGCGTACACGCTGACGCGCCGACGGTCTTTCGCGCCCTCGAACTTCACCACGCCGTCAATCAGCGCGAAAAGCGTATAGTCTTTGCCCAGGCCGACGTCCTTGCCGGGGTGCAGTTTGGTTCCGCACTGCCGAACCAGGATGTTTCCGGCCCGCACGACCTCGCCGCCGTACTTTTTTACGCCCCGTCGCTGCGGGTTGCTGTCGCGTCCGTTGCGCGAACTGCCCACGCCTTTTTTATGCGCCATTGTCGTAATGTCTCCTCGACCGCAACGGTGTCATCCGGTCTCGCCGCGAAAATATTTGTGAAGCCCAAACTTCAGCGTTCAAAACTCAAGATTCGATGCTCTGGATGTGCAGTTTGGTATGCTTCTGACGATGCCCGTAGCGGTGATGAATGTTCTTCTTGGGCTTGTAGGTGAAACCGTTGATCTTTTTGTTCTTGCCCTGCTCGATAATGCGGGCGATAACTTTAGCGCCCGCGACCGTCGGCGCGCCGACCTGCATGGCCCCGTCGTCGCCGCTGATCATCAGCACTTCGGTTAGCTCCACGCTGTCGTCCCGCTCGCCCTCGATCTTCTCGACAATGATGACGCCGCCTGCCGCCACCTTATATTGCTTGCCGCCCGTCTTCACGATTGCATACATTACGATGATTCCCCTCAAGCCGTCAAAGCCAATCCTTCAAGGCGCGTTACGCCGCCGCGCGCCGGTTCAGGGCGCTTGCGCGTACGGTCGTATGGGGACGCGCTTCGGGCAGGCAACAAAAAAGCCTGACCTTGTTCAGTGTCAGTTCGGTCAGGATACCACAGGCCAGGGGGCGTTGTCAAGTCGAAACGCGCCTCTTTTCGAATGTGCGCGCAAAATCGGGGAACGGGCGCAACGCGTTCCCCGACTTTGCGCCGCCTAAAAACGTGCTAAAAAACGTGAAAATCACTTATCAGGCCCGCCGACAGCAGACGCACATAGAGGTCGGCCAGCCCGACCGTCGCCAGACTGAGCCAGAAAAACAAGCCATGCCGGGCGTTGAGAGCCGTTACGCCCGACCACAGTTTGTAGCGCGTGCGGGCGCTGGAAAAGCGATTGATGACGCCGCCGACCAGATGCCGCAGCGAGTGGCACGAGAAAACATAGGCCGTCAGCATCAGCGTGTCGAACGCAAAGAAGAGGGTTCCCACGCCCATGCCGACATGCTCGACGCCCGCGCGGTCAAAATAGTGGAACGCATCGTACAAATGCCGCCAGTGGAAGCAGACCAGGACGAGCGCGGCGTACAGCGCGAAGCGGTGCAGGTTGAACAGGACGGTCGGAACTTTCTGCTCGCCCGTGTAATTCTTGCGCTTCAGGACTTCCGGCACGGCGCAGGCGCTGGGGTCGCCCAGAAACGCCCGATAGAACGACCGACGACAGTAGTAGCAGGTCAGGCGGAAACTGAGCGGAAAAATCAGCACATACAGCGCGGCGGAAACCGGGTACGACCCGATTTTCATCTTGAACGGGATGTGCGGCGAGTAGAATGGCGACAGGTAAAGCGGCGCGCGGTCGGCCCCGAACACGCGCGTCAGATTCCAAACCTCAAAAGTCTCGAAGTACCGCCCCTCGAACGCGCGGAACGTGGAGTAAATCACGAAAATCGTGAAAATGACGGCCATCGCGAGCGGTTGAATCCACCAGCCGTCGCGCCGCCGGTTTTCAGCCAGGGGCGAACGCGCCTCGCTTCGGGCGGGCGCTGTGTAGGTTGCCATGCCTTTCCTTAACTCCTCAGCGTCGGCGCGCGGTCACGCCAGCGTGCGCGCTGCCAGCCCCGTGCGCGCAGGCCGACGCTTCTTGCAAAATTATTTGACAGGGGCGACCGGAACATCGCCGCAAAATTTGTCATCCCTTAATAATAATACTGTTCGGCAAGACGGTTTTACTGCACAAACGACGGTTCCGGCGGGTCTTTTTGGCAAGGCGACGGCCTCTTAATTTTCGCCGCTTCCAATCGCATTGCGCCGTCCTCTCATGTGCTATAATTGTCGAAGCCCACGCGCCTCTTTTCGCTCTTCAAGGAATGTTTTTCGCGCGCCAATTACCAGCAACGCGAAGGAAGCAGAATGCCTGAACCGTCAAACGTAGCCAATCCCGGCAGCACCTTGGGCGAAGCCGTTGGCGCGTTGGTCGAAAAAGAGGTTAGTCGGCTCATACGCCCGATAGCAGAGGATTATGGCTGTGTTTATGTCACAGCGGGCAAACCTGATCCTCGTAGCGGGCGCGCGACAAAACTCCTTTTGCAGGACGCCGCTGGCAACAAATTTCAAATTGATTCTGTTATCGCCAATCTACAACTACAGCCCCTCGTGCTAGTCGAATCGAAGTACATTCGCTACAAGAAGCATAACCGCGACAAAGGCAGTTGGATTTGCACCGCGCACTATAGTCTGCGCCGCGCCTACCCCACCGTGCGGCAGTCCATTGCCGTTCTCGCCGGGAGTTGGAGCGCGCCGTCGAAAGCCATGATGCGGAGTTTCGACGCCATGCTCTTCGAGGTCGGCTTTCCTAAAATCGTATCCACGCTGGCGGAATACGGAATCGCGTTCGATTGGGGCGAGAAGGAACGTGACCGCGCGATGGACGCCTGGCTGCGCTGGAAAGAATTGAGCGACGCGCAGTTCGACAGGATTGCCCGTCAGCTCATGGAAGACGTTGAGCCGGAACTGCGGGACACGCTGCGCGTTACCTTAGATACAAGCGTACCCCGCGAGATTCGCGAGATCGAAGTCAGCATTGAAACGAACCTCGGCGAAACCCGGCGTCATATTTTCGAAACGATAGAAGCCGCGATTGACTTCCTCGAAACACTTGATGTTGAAGCCTTGCTTAATAATGAAGATGGCCCTGTCTTATGGGCAGCCGAGAATGCCGCCTCCGATGACGCGGAAGAATAACGAGACCTGAACGCATGGAAATTGAGCAAGACGTTGTCGCCGAAAAAAAAGACCGCTACACGCTCGATCTTTTCGCGGAGCCTGCCAACAACGACGCGAACAAAGTGGCGCTCCTCAATCGCGCGAACCTGGGGACGTTTCAGGAGAGTCTGCGCTCGCCCGTTCACCGCTGGTTTACCTACCCGGCGGGCTTTTCATACCGCGCTGTCGAAGAAGCGTTTCGCTCCTACAATATCACTCCGGGCAAAGTAGTCTATGATCCGTTTGCGGGAACCGGCACGACAAACATCGTTGCAAAGCAAAGGGGCGTTGACTCCTACGGCGTGGAAGCCCATCCGTTTGTACAATTTGTCGCGCGCACGAAACTGTTTTGGGAGTTCGATTTTCCAAACCTGCTTTGCCGTATAGACAGCCTCATCGCTGGGATTCGGGCCAGCATCGAAGCGGCGGATTTGGCGAAAATTGACGTGGCATCCCTCTTTCCCGAATTGGTCTGTAAATGCTACAGCCGGGAAAAATTGGCGCGGCTTTATCTTTGCCGCGAAGCGGTTCTGTCTCAGTCCAACGCGCCGTTCCGCGATTTCGCGAAATTGGGGCTAACCAGCCTGCTACGTTCCGCCGCCGACGTCGCGACCGGCTGGCCGTATATCGCCCCGGCGAAAGCAAAGAACGCTTCCACAATAAGCCATCAAGTGGATATTGCCAAACTGTTTCAAGCCCAACTGCACCAGATGGTCGGCGATTTGCAGATAATTTCGCGCGCTTCCTGCCCGCCCGGAAACGCCACGCTAATCGCGGGCGACGCCCGCCAACGCCACGCGCAAATAGCCGATGGCTCGGTAGACCTGGCGTTTACTTCTCCTCCCTATCTCAATAACTACGACTACGCGGATCGCACTCGCCTGGAAACCTATTTTTGGGGGGAAGCCAAAACCTGGGGCGACATCACGCGCAACGTTCGCACACAGTTGATAATGTCCGCGACGACGCAGGTCAATCGCACCGATTACGACGCGAGCCAGTTTCTGAGTCAGGAGTTCCGCGAGGCGGTTCCGCTAGTAGCGCAGGAATTGAAACCGAAGGTCGCGGAACTGTCGAAACTGCGCCTTGAAAAGGGCGGCAAAAAGAGCTACGACATCATGGTCGCGGGCTATTTCAATGACATGTTCCAGGTTCTGCGTGAGACCTACCGGATTTTGAAGCCCGGAGCCGCGTTTCTGCTCATTCTTGGCGACTCGGCTCCCTATGGCGTTTACATTCCCATTGACGTATATCTTGGCGAGATTGGCAAAGCCGTCGGGTTCGCCGGATACGAAGTAGAGGAATTGCGAAGCCGAGGCGGAAAATGGAAGGACAATCCCCAACGGCACAGCGTCGCTTTGAAAGAGTGCATTCTACTGCTTCGCAAGAATTAGGAACGCGAAGGCGGGCAGCCTGCGCGCCGCGCTTGCAAGCGCGGCCTTGGGAAAGCGCGCTATGGAAATTGAAACTTGGAGGAAATCCGAACCAACGCCGAATGGAAACCGATCTGCTGGAAAAACTGTGCGAACACGAGGCGCGCTATTTCACGTTTGCGGGCGCACTGACGAAAACGCCCGGCGCGTGGTTTCTCGACGGCCCGGATTTGCCCGATTACCGCGACGCCAACCACGCCCTGCATTTGCGCGACGACGGGCGCGGCGCGCACAGGGTCGCCAGCGACGTAATCGCGCACTATCAGGCGCGCGGCCTGCGGGTGGTCGCCGACGTGGACGCCCTCGCCGAGGCGCAGGGCATTGGGGCGGTACTGCGGCAGCGCGGCGTTCTGCCGGCGCTGGGCGATACGCTCGCCATGTCCTACCTGCCCGCGACGCCGCCCGAAGTCAGCCGTCCCGAAATCATCGTGCAGACTCTTGCCAACGAAACCGGCGCGGGCGAGGCGCAGGCGTGGGTCGAAACCGTCATGAGCGATTTCGAGGCTCCGCACGACCCGGACGCGAGAATGTGGCGCGCGGTAACCGAGCGCGAGGCCCGCTCGCCCGACTGCCGCCTGTACCTCGCCTATCTTGATGGACAGCCCGCAGGCGCGTGTGACGTGTTTCACGCGCTGGGCTGGCATCGTGTCGAGTCGGTCGTGACCCGCCCGGAGTTTCGGCGGCGCGGCGTGGCGTCGGCCCTGGTTGCGCGGGCCGTCGCGGACGCGCTGAGGATGGGCGGGGAACGCACGTATCTTTACACGGAAGCGGGCGGCGCGGGCGAGCAAGTGTATCGTCGGCTGGGCTTTTCGCTCTGGGAACGCAATCCCCTGCGCCGACACATGGGCCGTCCGGTTTGACTTGTTTTCAGTTCGACGCGCTGCGAGCAGG
>JBBRNU010000108.1:0-10017 GCA_038230115.1 Chthonomonadales bacterium
AGTGGAACTTTTCGACCATGCAACGCTTACACATCGGGATTTAGTTACAAATCGAATCCCCTCTCTCGTAAAAGGCATAGATGTAATCACGAGGCTTCTCGATTCACTTTCCACTCGTCCAGTAAAGATAAAATACGCCGATCTCAAAGGAAGGGCGTTACATGGCCCACGCGCTAATGATCCGTGCAATGGGATAATCCAAGCCTTACTTCCCGGACAGAGACGCGGTTATTTGAGCGATTGGGCAGCAGAGAATTTCGTTCGATGGGCGCAGACGCTGGGGTTCATAGAATATGACTCTGGAACGGATACCTTTACCCTGTCCGCTCTCGGCAGGCAATACGTGAATATACCCGCTTCGGCAAACGGCATCAACTCGATCTTGGAGGACGCCTTACTTTCATACCCGCCTGCGGTACGCATTCTACGCTTGCTCGTGGCTGAAACGCATTTGACGAAATTCGAGATTGGGCGGCGGTTAGGCTTCGTCGGCGAAAACGGGTTCACCTCGTCGCCGCAACATTTGCTTGTTCGTGATCTTCATCGCGAACAGGATGCCAAGATACGGAACAAAATGCTTAGTGATGGCGAAGGCACATCGGACAAATACGCTCGCATGATTGCCGGTTGGCTCCAACAGGTCGGTTGGGTTGAACAAGTTCCAAAAGAAGTTACGGTAACAGTCGCGGGCAGTGTCTATACTTACAAACTTCCGCAAGCCTATACTATAACCGCAAATGGGCAGACCGCTCTGCGTCGAGCCGAAGGGCGCTCAAGTCGCCCGCGAACGTTGAAGAACGTCTATTTTGAAATGCTGGCGACAAAAGCGAGTTCACGCCAGTATCTCCGTGTTCGTCGGGCATCAATCATTGAGACCCTGAACGGTAAAGGGTTTAAATCCGTCGCGCAAATTGAGGCAGTAATAAGTGCTGCGGGGCTGGTCGTGAACAGCGGTATGATCATTGATGATCTCGCAGGGCTTGAAAACATAGGATTGCAATTCGAGCGCAATCCACAGGGAGCCGTTCGCCTACTTGATACGGTCGCTAAACTTGTCAGACCGCAATTCGCCATTGCTGACACGCAACCAGGAGACGTGCAAAAGTTAAAGGAGGAGGTTCGCAGCCAATTAATGCTTCTAGATCATGTACGTCTCATTCTGATTGATCTCAGTTTCGATTCGGTACAAAACCGGCTTTTCGAGCAGGAAACGCTTTCACTATTGTTGGAATGCGGGTTCGAAGTGGCTCCCTCTGTTGGCGGCGCAAATCGGCCTGACGGCACAGTTTGGACAGAGCATCAGGTGAAAAATTATGGCTTAATCGTAGACAGCAAAGCCTATTCGCAGGGTTTTTCCTGTGACGCCAATCAGCGGCGCGAAATGCAAAATTATATACAGGAAAACATTACGCGCCCGCCGTCACACCCGACGAGTTGGTGGAAAGAATTTCCTGAAGCGCTTGTTGCACCTGACGATTTCCGATTTCTGTTTGTGACAAGCCGTCTGATTGGCGACTTTCGCAATCAGTTTCGGCGCTTAAGCAATATTACGAACAACAGCCTCGGAGCAGGAATCACCGCCGTGAACTTGCTGCTGTACGCAGAAGCACTCAAAAGCGGACGCGCCGTCATCAGCGATGGTTATCATCGTTTCAGCACATTAGATGAAGTTGTTATATAATTGCCTTGAACATAGCTTTGCGCGTACTTTATGGAGCGATCAACTTATGTGATTTGGGAGAACGCCGCCGTGCTGGTTATGTCTTATTTTCGGGCCGAGGCCGAAGCGCTGCATTTCGCAGTCAGCGGCGACGGCCTGATTTGGCGGGCGCTGAACGCTAATCGGCCTATCCTGAACGGCGAAGTCGGCGCAAAGTCCCTGCGCGATCCCTTTGTTTTGCAGGACGAACGAGGCGTCTTTCACCTGCTGGCGACGAATGGCTGGCGGGCCGACAGCATAATTCACGCCGTTTCGTCCGACCTGTTGCACTGGAGCGATCAGGAGCTGCTGCCCGTCATGCAAACCGTGCCGGGAACGCGCAACTGCTGGGCGCCCGAAGGGTTCTACGACCGGGAGGCGGCCTGCTATCGGCTGATCTGGTCGTCCACCGTTTCCGCCAACGACAGACGCGATTGGAACAGCGTCGCTACGTGGGCGAGCGCGCACGATCATCGCATCTGGCAGACCACGACGCGCGATTTTCAAACGTACACGCCCGCCGCGCTCTTTTTCGATCCGGGCTACAGCGTGATTGACGCCACCGTTGCGCCGGATGGCGACGGCTATCTGATGGCGTTCAAAGACGAGCGTGGCGAAAACCACCTCGGCACGACCAACAAGGCGATTCGGGTCTGCCGCTCCCCGCGCGGCGACGGCCCCTGGACGGATATTTCCGCGCCAGTCACGCCGCCACTCACGGAAGGCCCGGCTCTCTTCCGGCAGGACGGGCGGTGGCTCCTGCTTTTCGACCACTTCGCCGAGGGGTTCTACGACGCGGCGCAAAGCGAGGATGGCCTGCATTGGACGCCCATTGCGGAACCGAAAACGTTTCCGCCTGGAGCGCGCCATGCCGGCGTTCTGAAAGTCAGCGACGAGATCAGCGCGGGGCTGCTGAGTCACCTGCGCGGATAATCAACGCGCGGCGCGCACGAGAACCGCCCGCCGCGCAAATCACAAGGAAAAACAAACCGAATGAAACTACGAACCATTATTGCCGCCGGCCTGCTTGCCGCTGCCTGCCTCCCCTTGCACGCGCCGAGTGCGAAAGCCGCTCCGGTGGTTGACCCGGCGAAGGAAAAATCCATCCGCCGCCTGCTGGAACTCACTGGCACAGCGAAACTGGCGCTGCAAAGCATGGACCAGATGATTAGTTCGTTCAAGCAAACTATGCCGAACGTTCCCGAAACGTTCTGGGCGAATTTCCGCAAGAAGGCCCGCCCGGAAACGCTCATCAGCAAGGTCGTCCCCATCTACGACAAATATTATACGAAGGCGGAGGTGGATGGCCTCATCGCGTTCTATCAGACGCCGCTTGGACAGAAGGTCGTCCAAACCACGCCCGCAGTCAGCCGGGACAGCATGACGATGGGGCAGGCGTGGGGACGGGAATTGGCCGCGCAGGTCATGAGCGACCTGCAAAAAGAGGGACAAGTGAAAAAGCGGCAGTAACGGCGAAGGGGGCGCGATAGATTTTCGCGCCCCCTTCCTGTTTCGTTCAGCGCGTCACAATGGCTACCGCAGTCCCAAGAGCAATTCCGTCGTCAGTTGGTCGAGCTTTTCGTAGCCAAGCCCTTTTTTGCCGTAGGCCACGCGATCCACTTGCAGCGCGCCGATGCGGTCGGCGTTTTCTTTCGAGTAGCGTGTCGTCAGCCCGCCCACGTTGTCGGGGTCAGCGCTGGCCTGCTTCAGCATCTGCTGGATTTCCGCGTCGGCGTTGAACTGCCGCGCCTTCTCCTTCAAAATCAGGTAGGTTCGCATACAGCCGCGCGCGAAGTCCCAGACGCCCGCCTCATCTTCGGTGCGGTAAGCGTGCGCGTCGAAATGGCGCATTCCCGAATACCCGCTGTCTTCGAGCAGCTTGACCAGGAAGAAATTGGCCTTGATATCCTCGGCCCCGAAGCGATAATCCTGGTCGTAGCGGCCCGGTTTCTGGCCGTTCAGGTCAATGTGGAACAGCTTGCCCGCGTCAATCGCCTGCCCCACCGCATGAACGAAATTCAGCCCGGCCATCGTGTCGTGGGCGAACTCCGGGTTCACGCCGAACTTCTCCGACCGCTCCAGCGTGGCGATAAAGCCCAGCGCGCTGCCGACGGTGGGGAGATAAATGTCGCCGCGCGGCTCGTTCGGCTTCGGCTCCAGCGCGAACTGAAAATTGTGGCCCTGCGCCGCGTCGTATTCGGCCAGGAAGTTCAGGCACTCGCGGAAATGCAGCATCGCGTCGCGCGGGTCTTTGCTGGCGTCGGTTTCGGTTCCCTCGCGCCCGCCCCAGAACACGTAGACTTTCGCGCCCAGTTCCGCCCCCAAATCCATCGCCCGCATTGTCTTCTGCACCGCATAGGCGCGAACTTTCGGATCGTTGGACGAAAACGCGCCGTCCTTGAAAATCGGGTCGGAAAACAGGTTCGTGGTCGCCATCGGAACCACCATCCCGTAATCGCCCAGCGCCTTTTTGAATTCGCTCACAATCTGGTCGCGCTGACCCGGCGCAGCGTCAATCGGAACCAGGTCGTTATCGTGCAGATTCACGCCATACGCGCCCAACTCGGAAAGTTTCTGCACAATTTCGGTCGGCTGAAACGTCAGGCCGCAGGGCGAAACCACGTCGCGCACCGGCCCGCCGAAGGGATCGCGGCCCGGATTGCCGACCGTCCACAGTCCAAAGGTAAATTTGTCGCTTTTTTGCGGCATGAAATCATTCGTCGCGCTCATGGGGATGTCGTCCTTCCTGTCGGCGGGTTGGCCTCGATGCGGCCCGCCGTTTTCGCTGCGAGTGTATTCCCGGCGCGGCGCATTTTCTCCTGCCGATATTCCGTTATCGTATCCTGCGCGTTTCGAGACCCCTCACAGGAAGCTCAATCGGTCATCCCCCGGTTAAAATCTACACCTGTCGAAAGCGGCATGAGGGGTAGCGACGAAGTGAATTTCGTCGCCGCCTGTCGTCACTCACGAACTTTCGACAGTTGTAGGTTTCAACCCTGGGCTGAACGCCGGGGGTAACCGAACAAACGTTTTGATTCGGGGCAACCGGGGTTTTGGCTTTAAAAACGAAACGGGCGGAACGCATTCGATAAAGAAGCGTTCCGCCCGACGCAATCAAGACAACAAGGGGAAGTCTCAGCGCCGCCCGCCGCCCCGTTTCGCTTCCAGCAGGCGCACGGCGGTTTCCCGATCCGTGCAAAGGTCATGCACAATCGGTTGCTTCCAGCCCATCGCCTGCCACTCCAGGACGGAGCGAATCGCGTCCACTTTCGACGCGCCGCCCGCCACGACCACGACCTTCGGCACCAGATACAACTGCTCGAACGTGATCGAAAGCAGGCGCTCGTTGATGGATTTTACCATCGCTTCCAGTTCCGAAAGCGTCCCTGCGGGCAGGTGTTTGCGGGCCGCGAGCGTGATGAACAGGCGGTTGCACAGGTCGCCGACCGCGCACGAAACCAGCCGGTTGCCGTTGCCGGAAATATGTTCGATGAGGTCAATCATCTTGCCCAGTTCCGGCTGAAGGTTGCCCAGCATCGGCTCATGCAGGCCCACGATGAAGCGATGCCCCGACTTGGCCCGCACGCCTCCGATGCCCACCAGGGCCAGCGTCGGAACGAACACCTCGTCGTCGGCGGGAGTGGTTTGGGGCGCGTTGCCCTGCCGCGCTTTTTCTTCCCAGACCTGCGGCGAAATCCAGCGTCCCGGCCCCTCGGCCAGCCAATCGTGAATCATTTCCGGCGACTTCACTGCGACCGGCAGGCTCAGTCGAATCAATTCCGCATCCGGGAAGGCCCGCGCCAGCCACGCCCCGCTGATGTCGGCGTCCATCGCGCGCCGCGCGTCCGGGCTTTCCATGCTCCACACTTCCGCCGCGATGTTGCCGTTCATCGAAACCACTTTCACGCCGCGCACGTTGCGCTTGTCGAAAATGTGCTTGTTGAACAGGCTCTCGCAGGCGTAAAAGACGGCGCGGCCCGAAGACAGCGCGACAATCTCGTTTTGCCGCACGATGGTATCGAGATACTCGGCGCACAACTGGCCGAGCGCCTGATGCAGGCGGTCGTCGGCGAGCGAGCTTTCCAGAGTCTCCTCATGCCCGGTCGCATCGGCCACAATCGCCGACTGCAATTCATACGCCGCCACGAGTTCCCGTTCCAGATTGTCCAGACGCGGCGGCTTGAAGGGCGCGTTTTCGTCAATATGCACGCGGACGATGCCGGTGTCGAGCGCGAAACGATACAAACGCGAGACCGTGCTGGCGTCAATATGCAAGAGTCCAGGCTCGGTTTTTGTTAGTTGTTGCAGGATTTCTTTTTGTTCCAGGCGATCTACCAACACCATTTTTGCAATGCGCGCTGCAAGCCGTCTGCGATCCGTTGGGTCGAGCGCGGGCCGTCGGCCCCGCCGCTTGTCGCCCGTAGTAGCCATTATGTTCACTCCTCCGAAAGTTTGTGGATAAACAAGCCGTTGAGACCTGAATCATTATAGCCGATGTAGCGGCTTGAAAACAATGCCTGACACGAGAAAGCGTGTTATTTTTCTCTTGCAGTAGCAAAAAATGCGCCTGCTGGCAAAAACGAGACGTTCCGACGGTATTCTCTTGCCCCATTTGCGCCTTAAAACCCGAACCGTCCCCGCCGCTCCTGTACCGGTTGTTTCAGAGGCCTGTCAATTTTGCTATTTTTTTCTGAATTTGCTGTTTTATTCGCTTCACATATTGACAGCAGACGCAAATTTCAGTATAATAAGGGCGAAGGTATCCTTTTTCTCGTCTTTTTTTCATGTCCCAGGCGACTTCGGACGCTTGCGGTCAGGCCCGGCTTCAATGGCGAAGCCGGGCCGCTTTTTGTCCGCCTTCCATGCGGCGGCAGGAGTCGGCCCGGCGCGGCGCGAATCAAACGGACAGCAAACGCGCGCAGCGAAGCGGTCAATGCGCGTTCGCCTGCCGGAGATTTGCCCGATGCCCTTGCCGGAAAAACTACGCGCGCTCCCACGCCTGCCGCTCGCCCTGCTGCCCGCGCCCCTGCACCCTCTGCCCCATTTGCAGGCCGCGCTCGGCCCCGACGCGCCCCGTCTGTTCATCAAGCGCGATGATCTGACCGGCCTGGCGCTCGGCGGCAACAAGGCGCGCAAACTGGAATTTCTGTTGGGGGACGCCCGCGCCTGCCAATCGGACATTCTGCTGACCTGCGGCGCGGCGCAGTCCAACCACGCTCTGCAAACGGCAGCCGCCGCCCGACGCTGCGGCTTCGACGCGCGCTGCATCCTCTATGGCTCGCCGCCCAACCCCAACGTCCTCCCCACCGGCAACCTGCTGCTGCATCGCTGGCTCGACACGCCGCTGGTCTGGACGACGCTTCAGGCGGGCGAAACTCGGCGCGAACAGGCGCTGCGGCGAACGCTTGCCGAAGAAGCGGCCCGCTTGACCATGCAGGGTCGCGCGCCCTATTCCATCCCAATCGGCGGGTCTACGATGATCGGGACGATGGGGTATGTGCAGGCGATGGTCGAAACCGGGGCGCAAATCGAGGCGATGGGAATTGGCAGCGTCAGCGCGGTGTTTTTCGCATCGGGCAGCGGCGGCACGCACGCGGGCATGATTGTCGGGGCGCGGGCGGATGTCTGGCGCTATACCCGGCTGATCGGCGTGGAAGTTGACCCGCAGCCGCGCGATTCCGAGAACGCTTCGCCGCTCCAGCGCGCCACCCTGCGATTGGCGAACGAGGCCAGCGCTCGTCTGGATCAGCCCGCCGATTTCACGCTCGCCGACGTCGAACTCGAACCCGATTATGCCGGGCCTGCCTATGGCGCAATGACAGCGTCGGGCGAGGAGGCGATTGGCCTCCTCGCCCGCACCGAAGGAATTTTTCTCGACCCCGTTTATTCCGGCAAAGCCCTGGCCGCGCTCCTCGGCTGGATTCAGGCCGGTCGTTTTCGCCCCGACGACACCGTCTTGTTCTGGCACACGGGCGGCGTGGCCGGTCTGTTCGCCGCGCACTGAACTACGAAGTTCGTCCTGCCGTCGCGCGGAAGATTAGGAGCGGCAAGCGCGTTGCCTCACCGTTCGGTATCATCGTCATCCAGCCGCTTTCGCATGGCGTGGTGGGGCAGGCCGACTTCCATGAAGGGTTCGCCGATGAGGACGTAATTCAGGCGCAGATAAAAATCAATCGCGGTCTCGCGCGCATGGAGCAGGATTTCCGCAGCCCCGTCCCTTCGCGCGGCCTGCTCGCTGAAGCCGACCAGCCGCCGCCCAACCCCCTGCCCCTGCCAGGCGGGTTCCACCGCCACCTGCCGCATTTGCGTCTGCGTTGCGGAGCGGGGCGAGAGAACCAGGCAGCCGACGAGGGTTTCGCCCGCAAATGCCCCGATCAGCGTATCGGCGGTTTCGGCTGCGAGTTGTTCTGGCGTGAAGCCCAACCCCAGTGGCTCGCGCAGAATCCGGTAACGCAAATCTACCATGCGCGCATATTCCGGCGAGCCGTGCGCGATTTCGCAAACGTCGAACGCCCCCGCTTCTTTTTCCGCTTCCGCTTTCTTCGCGACTTCGCTCACGGCTCCCCTGCGTTTCTCCTGGTCGGCATTTTACGAATTTACCTTACGCCGTCAAGCGTTTGCCGGAACCTGCCGGGAGTTGAAAACTCTACTGTCTGCCGGAGGTTGATCTCTGCAGGAAAAGCCAGGCGGAGCCGGAGGTTGAAAACCCCCGGCAACAAAAACAGGCGTCCTACGGACGCGCAATCGTTCCCGCCAATAAACGCGCGCCGACATCGCAGGCTGCGAGGAAGGCGCAAACATAGGAACGACGCAATGCCGCGTCCGCAGGACGCTTGCTTTTTCCTGCCGGGGGTTTTTAACCTCCGGCAATGCCACTGCACTTTGACGCCGGGGGTTTTTACCCTCCGGCAGGTTCCGGCAACGCGCTGACCTTTCTTGCTGAACTTCCCTTCTTACTTCCGGCCTGCGCTTTCCTCGCTGCCCGATGCCGCCTCCGATTTCGTTACGGCGTCGAGCGTTTGGCCGCACTCCGGGCAGAACCGGAACGTCACGTTCGTCACGACGGTTCCGCAGTTCGCGCACGTCCGCACGCCCGCTTCGATATCGGTGCGCGGATAGTCGCCGCGCAGGAGCCGCAAGTACGACTCGGACTGCGACCACTCTTTGACTTCACGGGCGCGCAAGGCCGGAAACGGGTGCGTCTGGAAGCGCGTCACCATGAACTTGTAGTAGAGCGTCAGGAAGCTCTCGTCCATATCTTCGTAAACGTCGGCCTGCTTGGTAAACTCGTCCACGTTCAGGTCGTCCACCAGCCGCTGCGAGCCGCCCGACAATTTCAGCAGGGTCGAGATGCAGATGTCTCTGTCCTGCACGGTCAGCAGGCCCGCCCGATCCGCCGTCAGTTCCGACTTGCGGAACCAGGCGTAGAAGGCGTAGAGCAGCCCGCTCGAAATCAGCGCGCCGGGAATGGTCAGGCCGCCGGTCGCCATGCCCAACACTTCGGCCAGCACATACGCCATCGTTCGATACAGCATGTGTTCGGCTTTGATGTGGCCCAGTTCATGCCCGATCACCTCGAGCCGCTCGGTATCGGTCAGCAAGTCCACCAGCGAGGTCGTCATCATGATCGTGTGACGCTGCATCCCGAAGGCGAAGGCGTTGGGCTGCGGGTTCTGCACCAGATAGAGTTCGGGTTCCTTGACATCCAGGATGGCGCAGGCTTCGCGCAGGTCGTTGTAGAGCCGGGAACACTGGCGCGGCGAGACGCGGATGCTGTCGCCGGTAAAAACCAGGCGCGCGTAGCGTTCCGCGCCGTTGTCGGAAAGCCATTTCAGCAGGCGGTCGAGGCCGGGCGTGCGGCGCAGGGCTTCGAGCGCGGCGCGGTCGGCGGGATGCTCGAAGGCGGCGCTGGACAGGCCGGGAAACCGAACGCGCGGCGGCAGCGACAGGTCGGGAAGCGGCGGGGCGATAGTCATTATTCTCCTCCTTGCGGCGGGTTGTTTTCGGTGTGAATCGGCGTCGTGTAGGCCGTCGAAACCGCGTCCTGCGGGTCGGGCCGATTGTTGAGGGGCGCGTCGAGCGGCTCGTCCTGATCGCCGGGATCAGGCGCTTCGACGGAATCGCTGGCGGGCGGCGGGCCGGTCTCGCCCACGTCGGGCGGCGAGAAGGGCGACGGCGTGGCGGGCGGCTCGGTCGCGTTCCCGGCCTCGCCCGTCTCCTTCTCGTGGTTGGGATTGGCTCCGGGCGTCGGCAGGATCGGGGTTTCGCCCGGCCCGTTCGCGACAAGGGGCGGCATCGGCGTTGGCGGGGTTTCGGGC
>JBBRNU010000109.1:0-10010 GCA_038230115.1 Chthonomonadales bacterium
GACGAGATACCGGCGCAGCGGTTCGTGAAAGCCGGACGCGGCCCGGTGACCCTGCGCCCGATTGCCGCTTATGGCCTGAACACGCCAATGAAGGTGGCGGGCATGGGCGACAACGTGGTTCCCGACTGCACGGGCGGCTGGTATCCCGCCGTGAAATTCGATCCGGCCAGTTCGTCTCCCCCGCGTCCCGACAAACGCCCGCTCTGGCGCGTGGACGCCCTGCACAACAAGCAGCCCTTCCCGCCCATTCATCGAGGCGGGCGCGTCACGTTCGACCCCGGCAAGGCGGAATTCGGGCTGTGGGTATCGTCGGCAGGCTTTCGCGACGAGACCGTCTGCACGGAAGACGCCCTGCAAGTTTTCGTACCCCGCTTCCCGGCTTCGGATCGCCACAAGGCCCACGTTTATCTCGCGAAACGCGACGGCAAAATTCTTGCCAATACCTACGTCATCGGCTGGGAATACTCCACCAACAACGACAACCAAGACATCGTAACGCTCGTCAGCAACGTCCGCCCCGCCCCTTGATCGTTCGCATGACAGTCAGGCGCGGCCCCGCGTCCGCCCGCCCAAAAACTTGTTTGCCAAACAAAGCGCGTCTCTGAATGAACACCGGCAGCGCGTCGCTTGAACAAACTTTGACGGCGGGAACTAGACAGTCCAATCTGCAACGCGAAGACGGCCTGCTAAAACAATAGCGCCTTCGCCCCCACGCTAGAGGATCGAATTGTGATCGGTGTCGAGCAGGTAAATCAAGCGCCCGCCGCCTCTTCCGTCAGCAGACGCCGCGCCTCCTCTCGCTCCCGTTCCCGCTCCGTCTGTAGCTGACGGGTGACTTCCTCAAAAGCCGGGCTGTCCGCGTGGATGCCTACCATCGTGTCCAGAAAATCCGGGCTGGTTCGTCCCGAACCGGAAGGGCGTTGTCCTTCCACTTGCGCGCGAAGCCGCGCCACTTCCGCTTCGAGCGCGGCAAACCGTTCTTCCGTGATCGTTTCCGTCGCCATTTCGTGTTTCTCCTCGTGGAGCCATCTCCAACTTGCTATTCAAGGTCGGCTGTCGAACGAACAGACGTAGATGACAAATTGGGTAACAGGTTCTACACCCGCCCGCCGTTGACGCGCAGCCATTGCCCGGTGACGAACCCGGCCAGGTCGCTGACGAAATACAAGACCGTGTTGGCGACGTCCTGCGCGGTTCCGACGCGGCGCAGGGCCGTCGTTTCCACGAGGTGCTTTTGGCCCGGCGTAAGGGTGTCCGGGTTCTGATTCGGGTCATCGCCGCTCTTGTCCGTGTGGCCGGGGCTGACGACATTGACCCGAATGCCCTGCGGCCCCAATTCCTGCGCCAGTACGCCCGCCATGAGATTGACCGCCGCCTTGCTCGCGCCGTACCCTGACAGCCCTTCCAACGGCTCATGCCCCGCCCCGGACGAGATAAAAACGAGGCTGCCCCCCGGACGGATTTGCGGCGCGAGGGCGCGCACCAGGTAAAACGCGCCATGCACGTTGCTATCGAAGGGCCGCCGCCAATCCGCGGTCGTCATGCCGACCAATGGCCCGCCCGCGCCCATCGCGGCGTTGAGAATCAAAAAATCCAGCGCGCCGCCGAAGCGTTCCAGCGCTGTTTTCGCCGCGTTGATCGCCTGCGCCTCGTCGCTGATGTCGGCCTGCAGCGCGAACGGCTCGGCGGGGTTTCCCGCGTCGCCGAGCGCGCTTAGTTCGCGCAGGGTGGTTTCGGCCTGTGCGCTGTCGCTGCGATAAATGGCCCCGACACGCGCCCCGTTCGCCGCCAGCGTGTGCGAAATCACGCGCCCGATGCCCCGCGTGCCGCCCGTTACGAGCGCGTTCCGGCCCGTCAAATCCAGCGGATTACGCGCCATTGGGAGTTTCCAGGTTCAGGTAACGCATCTCGTCGGCGTTCAGCGTGACGTCAAGCGCGGGCAGGCTGTCGGTCAGTTCCGCCACGCTGCGCGGGCCGATGAGCGGAAAAATCGGGAACGGCTGATGCAGGACATAGGCGAGCGCGATGTTATTGGACGTGACGCCCTTCGCCTGCGCCATTTCGCGGGCGCGGGCCAGCCGCTCCCAGTTGTCGGCGCTGTAATAGATGCGCTCGACGTCGGCGTTGCTGTGGTCGTCGGGCGAATAGCGGCCCGTGAAGAACCCGCCTGCCTGCGCCGACCAGGGCAGCAGGGGAAACTGCTGCTGTTGATGCCACGCTTTGCCCTCGGCGTCGAGCGTCACGCAGCCCGTCCACATCGGGCCGTTCGTGCGCGCCAGACTCAGGTGCGGACTGCTTGCGGCGAAGCCCGTCAGCCCGTTCGCTTTGGCGTAATCGTTGGCCTCCTGAATGCGGGCCGTCGTCCAGTTCGAGCCGCCGAACGCCCGCACCTGCCCCGCCGCCTTGTGCGCGTTCAGGGCGTCCACAATCGGGCCGACCGGAACGCTCGGATCGTCGCGATGCAGCAGATACAAATCCACGTAATCGGTCTGGAAATGTTCCAGGCTCTGCGTCAGGTCTTCGGCGATGGCCGCGGGATGGACGCGCGGCCCGTTCGCGTCGTGGTGCGCGCCTTTGCCGATGAGGAAAATTTGTTCGCGGTTGTTCCGCGTTCGCATCCACTCGCCAATCGCGCGCTCGCTTTTCGGCCCGTAGACCTTGGCGGTGTCAATCGCGTTGCCGCCTGCCGTTGTCCACGCTTCCAGCAGGGCGAACGTGTCGTCGAGCTGATCGGTCGAACAGACCATCGAGCCAAGCACGAGCGGGGAAATCGGCTTCCCTAGCCCGGTCACGGGTTTCGGCGTCATCGTATGCGTCAGATTCATGAAAAGGGTTCCTCATTCGTTCCACGTTGATTTTAGCAAAATTCAGACGTTCCAGCGCTTGCGCGCCTCTTCCATCGGCACGGTTTCGCCCTGCGTCCAGGCGTAATGCGCGGGCGGGTTTTCGCCGACCCAGCGCGCGTCCGTCGGCTCGTCGGCGCGCTGATAGCGCGTGTCGCACGTGATGCGGTAACGGTCGCTCGTATTCGTCAGCGACCCGTGCATCGTGAACATCCCAAAAATTAGAACATCGCCCATCGCGAATTCCGCCGTCTGCCACTGCCCGCCGTACTTCTCGATCATCTCGACGGGGTCGTTTGTGAACCAGCCGGTCACTTTGTCCCGATCCACGTCCATTTTCCCGTAGGTTTCCCTCACGCGCTCGAAACCCTCGCCCCGATGCGACCCGACCAGGAGGGCCAGCGGCCCCAGCGCGTAGGGGACGTCGGTAATCGGCGTCCAGCAGGTGTACAGATTGTGCGTGCCGCGCCCCATGTACACGATGTCGAAATGCGCGCCCGTGTAATCGCCGGGCGCGACCGCGCGCAGCCACTTGAAATCGAAGGTCAGCACGTCGGTTTCGAGAAAATGCGCGAAGAAGCTCATGACTTCAGGCGACTCGACCAGATTCAGAAAGGCCGGGTCGCGCGTGACGGACTTGCCGCCCAGAAAGCCGCCCCGCGCTTCCTTCCTGGCGACGCCCTGCGCGAGCGGAAACGCGCGGTCAATCTGTTCATTCGCATCCATATTTTCCAGCAGCATTTGCCGCGCCGCCCGCACCTTCTCGACGTCGTGCAAACCGCGCAGCAGGAGATAACCGTCTTCGGCCATGCGCGCCCGCAGGCCCGCCGGGTCGTCCAGCAGGGCGTTGGCCTCGCGCAAGGTTCCCAGATATTTGCCGCCCAGTTCCAATTCCGTCGTCGCCATTGTCAGTTTCATCAGCGTCGCTTCTCCCGCCACCGGCCGCGTCAATTCTTCAATTCTCGCGCTCGTCACGCGCCGGTAGTTTCCACGCCCGGCGTCCAGCCTCCTCCCCATTTTGACAACGGCGCGAAGGTTCGCAGGACTTTGCGCTTGCGAGCGGGAATATTCGGGCGCGACAAATTTTCGATGAGGCCACAAATTATGATTGAACCGGGCGGCTATATCAAAGACATTTTGCAGGGCGCGGTCGGGCAGACCGTGATCGCGCACGGATGGGTCAAGACGCGGCGCGACAGCAAAGGCGTACATTTTGTTCAACTCAACGACGGCAGCGGCTTCGCCGATTTGCAGGTCGTGATTGACGAGGGCGCGCTGCCCGAAGACATTTTAAGGCGCGTCACGACCGGGGCGTGCGTACGCGTGACTGGCGAACTGGTCGCGTCGCCCGCTGCGGGGCAGGCGGTGGAACTCAAGGCGGGCGAAATTTACGTCTTCGGCGACGCCGATCCCGCTACCTACCCGCTGCAAAAAAAAGGACACACGCTGGAATTCCTGCGCGACATCGCCCACCTTCGCACGCGCTCCAACACCTTCGGGGCCGTCTTTCGCGTTCGCAACGCCCTCGCCCGCGCCATCCACAACTTCTATCAGGCGCGCGGTTTCGTCTACGTGCAGACGCCGATTATCACGACCGCCGACGCCGAGGGTGCGGGCGCGATGTTCGGCGTGACGACTCTCGACCTGCAAAACCTGCCGCGTAATCGCGAGACCGGCGCGGTGGACTACGGCGCGGACTTTTTCGGCAAACCCGCCTTTCTGACCGTCAGCGGGCAGCTGGAAGCCGAGATTTTCGCGCTCTCGTTCAGCAACGTATACACGTTCGGGCCGACGTTCCGGGCCGAAAACTCCAACACGCCGCGCCATCTGGCCGAATTCTGGATGGTCGAGCCGGAAATGGCCTTTTGCGACCTCGACGGCAACATGAAATTGGCCGAAGCGTTCCTGAAATCGGTCATCGCCGACGTCATGACGGATTGCCCCGACGATCTGGAATTTTTCAACAAGCGCATTGACAACACGATTCTGGCGACGCTGGAGAACGTCGTCACCAGCGATTTTCAGCGCGTCACGTATACCGAGGCGGTGGAAATTTTGGAGCGCAGCGGGCAAACCTGGGAGTTTCCGGTTTCGTGGGGCGTGGACCTGCAAAGCGAACACGAGCGGTATCTGACGGAACAGACGTTCCAGAAGCCCGTCATCGTGACCGACTACCCGCAAACCATCAAGGCGTTTTACATGCGCGCCAATGACGACGGCAAAACCGTGCGCGCGATGGATGTCTTGGCCCCGCGCATCGGCGAGATCATCGGCGGCAGTCAGCGCGAAGAGCGCTACGACATACTGCGGGCTAAAATTCTCGCGCAGGGTTTGAGCGAGGAAGCGTACTGGTGGTATCTGGAACTGCGAAAGTTCGGCTCGGCCCCGCACGCCGGGTTCGGGCTGGGCTTCGAGCGCCTCATGCTCTACCTGACCGGCATGAAAAACATTCGCGACGTCATTCCCTTCCCCCGCACGCCGGGCAGCGCCGACTTCTAACCTGTTCCGGTTCGCGTTAGTCAGCCGCTGTCGTTTTCTGTAAAATCCTCCGCGCTTTCGCTTGCCTTCCGGTTTCGACGCAACGTCGCGCCGGAAGGCGGTTTTTTCGTTCCTCTGGATTAGTCCCTTTTTGTCTGCCTGAATGTAGAGCCTTGTTTTGACATAATTTGTCATGCAACCTTCGGTATAAATTCGTTTCGCTGCCGGGACGAGGGCATACCGGCGGTTCGTTCGCGAAAATTACCGGTTTTTTGAAAAAATGCCGTCTTTATCCGACTTTTCGTGAACTAAGCAGGCGTCCTTTCGTCCATAATAGAAGCAGGCAATTTGAAGTCTTGACGCTTCGCCATTTCCCCTGCCTTCGCTGCTGCCCTCGGCAGCCTCGATACTCCATGCCCCCGACGGCGTTTAGGCAATCGGGCCGTAAACGGCCCGTAATGTAAGGACAACACTCCTACCTGCTCCGCGTCCTGCATTCGACATCAACCCGGATGCCAGCCTCTGTGTCTGCAGTCCGCAGGCTCATCCCCGCACGCGATTGAAAGAAGGATCGTTTTATGCGACCCAGGTTCGTCCCTTTACGCCTGTCCGCTCTTGTGCGGATGGTCGGCTTCGCCTTGCTTTCCGCCCTTATTCTCGCGCCCTTTTTCTACCAGCCCGCCCGCGCGCAAGCCCAAAGCGTCCACGTTCTGACGCAGCACAACGACAACGCCCGCACCGGGGCCAATCTCAACGAGACGCTGCTGAACGCCAGCAACGTCAATGTCAGCGGTTTTGGCAGGATTTTCTCGCGCGCCGTAGACGGCCAAATTTACGCGCAGCCCCTCATCGTTTCGAGCCTGCCGATGCCGGACGGCAAAAACCATAACGTCGTCTTTGTCGCGACGGAACATAACAGCGTATACGCTTACGACGCCGACGACCCCAATGCCGCCGCCCCGCTCTGGCAGGTCAACCTGGGGCCATCGGTTCCGGTCGCCGATGTTATCGTCTCCGACATTGACATCGAAGTCGGCATTACCAGCACGCCCGTAATTGACCTCGCCACGCAGACGCTTTACGTGGTCGCCAAGACCAAAGAAAACGGGAGCTACTTTCAGCGCCTGCACGCCCTCGACATCACGACGGGCGCGGAGCGGGCCAATAGTCCGGCGACGCTGCAGGCGACGCTGCCCGGCACGGGCTGGGGCAGCGACGGGCAGGGAAATACGGCGTACAACCCGCTGAAACAGAACCAGCGCCCCGCCCTGCTCTTGTCGCAGGGCGTCCTTTACATCGCTTCGGCCTCGCATGGGGATCAAGGCCCGTATCACGGCTGGGTACTGGCTTACGACGCCGCGACGCTGACTTACGTCAGCGCCTGGAATGACACGCCGGCAGGCGGCGGCGGCGGCATCTGGCAGTCCGGGCAGGGGCCAGCCGCCGATGACGACGGCAACGTGTATGTCCAGACCGGCAACGGCAGCTTCAACGCTTCCTTTGGCGGCGGCGATTACAGCGAGAGCTTCGTCAAGCTCAACACGCTCCTCGGCCTGACGCCCGTAGATTATTTCGCGCCCTACAATCAGCAGGATTTGACCGCCCGCGACCTGGACTTAGGCTCGACCGGGCCGATGCTGATCCCGGACACGAACCTGCTGGTCGGCGGCAGCAAGGGCGGCGCGCTCTATCTGCTTGACCGCAGCAATCTGGGGCATTTCCATGCGGGCGATGATAGCCAGTCGGTGCAAACCATCGAAGACGCTTTTCCCGGCAACCTGCACGGCGGGCCGGTCTATTGGAATGGGCCGCTCGGCCCGCAAATTTACGTCTGGGCCGAGTACGACCACATGAAGTCCTACCGTCTGACGGACGGGCAGTTTGACGTGGCGCCGACCGCGCAAAGCCCGACGGCTGTGCCGGACGGAATGCCGGGCGGCTTTCTGTCGGTTTCGGCCAACGGCGGGCAGGCGGGCAGCGGTCTCATCTGGGGCGCGATGCCCTTTACCGGCAACGCCAATCAGGGAACCGTGCCGGGCATCCTGCGCGCCTTCGACGCCTCGGATGTCTCGCACGAGTTGTGGAACACCCGGCAGAATGCCGCCCGCGATAACTACGGCAATTTCGCCAAGTTCTGCCCGCCCACCGTCGCCAACGGCAAAGTCTACATGGCGACTTTTTCCGGCCAGCTGGCCGTCTACGGCCTGCTCAACGCCGCGCCCGTCATTAGTCCGAACGGCGGCTTGTTCGGCGCCCCGACGACGGTCACGATTACGGACGATACGCCCGGCGCGACCGTGCGCTACACCCTTGACGGCAGCGACCCGACCGCCGATTCGCCGCTTTATGACGGCCCGTTCACGCTTTATCAGCAGGCCGTCGTCAAAGCCCGCGCCTTCCGCGCGCAGGCGCAGGACAGCCCGGTCGCGCAGGCGGCGTTCGTCGTGGACAACGGCCCCGGCGATGGCGACGGTCTGGCGGCCAGCTACTACAAAAATACGACCCTGTCGGGAACGCCGGTCACCCGGATTGACCCGACGGTAAACTTCAACTGGAGCGGCTCGCCGATTGCGGGCGTCCCGGCCTCCAATTTCAGCGCGCGATGGACCGGGTTCGTGGTTCCGCGCGGCACGGGAACCTGGACATTCACGACAGTCAACGACGATGGCGCGCGGCTGTGGGTCAATGGGCAGCAGCTCATCAACGATTGGGCGGGCCATGCCGCGCGAACCAATAACGGGACAATCGCCCTGACGGGAGGCCAGCCGGTTCCGATCACGCTGGAGTATTTTCAGGGCGGCGGCAGCGCGGTCATCCAGCTGTCCTGGTCCAGCGCGTTGATTCCGCAGCAGATCATTCCGCAATCGCAGTTGTACTCGGCTCAGACGTACACGATTTCGGGAACGCTGGATTTGCAGGGCAGCGTCAGCATGGCGCTGCCGGTCACCATCGAAACGCGCCCGGCAGTCGGCGCGGTGAAGACGGCGACGATTGTGCCGGGCGCGGATGGCAGTTTCAGCCTGCTCGCCTTCCGGCCCGGAGCCTACGACCTGGCGTTCAAGGGCGCCAAGTGGCTGCGAAAGACCCTGCCGGTCACGATCACGAACGCCGACATAACGGGCGTGAATGCCCAACTGCTGGCAGGCGACGCCAACAACGACAACGAGGTAGACTTGCTTGACCTGAGCATTATCGCCAACAGCTACGCGCTGTCGCAGGGCGACGACGCTGGTTTCGACCCGCGCGCCGACCTCAACAATGACGGCAGCGTGGACATCGCAGACCTGCTGCTGCTGGCGAACAACTACGGTCTGGAAGGAGATTTGTAATCGCGACGTAGGACGCCGCAGAAAAGCGGAAAAAAGGAAGCGTCGTTGTTCGGAACGGCGTCTTGCTGAGGGACGGGGCGGGCGTGGATACTCTGCGCCCGCCCCGTCCGTCTGTTCCCAATTTTTCGCGCCAACCCGCCCGGCATCCCGTCGGGCGGGCGTATTTCTCCCGGCTCGCTGCGTACAAAGGGGAAGGTTAGGGTGCGGAGAAGAGGTCTCAAAGCCTGCGCGGCCCCTTTTGTCGTGATGGAAACCCGTCTTCCGCCGCCTGGAATAGCGCGGGGTCGCCAGTCGGAACCAGAATAAAAGCCGGGCTGGAAAGTTCGGGAAGGGAGCGGCGGGAATGTCGCAGCGCATCGCCTTTACGAAAATGCAGGGCGTAGGCAATGATTTTGTCGTCGTGGACGGGCGCGAAGGGCGCTATTTCCGCGCGCTCGACTGGACGGACGCGGCGATTGCACTGTGCGACCGGCGGTTCGGCGTGGGCGCGGACGGCCTGCTTGTTCTGGACGACTCGGAGCGCGCGACCGTGCAAATGCGAATGTTCAACCCGGACGGCACGCCCGACATTTGCGGCAACGGCCTGCGCTGCATCGCCCGCTATGCCGAGCGCGGCGGCCTGGTTACGCACGACGCGCTGTCCATCGAAACGCTTGCGGGCGTGCGCGCGGCCCGTCTGCATCGCGACGCGGCGGGACAGGCGGCCTCTGTCACGGTCGGCATGGGAGCGCCGCAGTTCGCGCCGAAAGCGATTCCGATTGCTCTGGAAGCGAAAGAAGTTTTTGATTTTCCCCTGCCGCTGTCGGACGGCGCAGCCCTGCCGATTACCGCGCTGTCTACCGGCTCAACGCACGCCGTCACGTTCGTTGAGGCGCTGCCCGACGACGCCCGCTTTTTCGCGGTCAGCCCGCAGGTGGAACACCACGCGCTTTTCCCGGAGCGCACGAGCCTGATGTGGGTGGCGGTGGAGACGCCGGAGCGCCTGGAAATGCGAATCTGGGAGCGGGGCGCGGGCGAAACGTGGGGCTGCGGAACCGGGGCGTGCGCGGCGGCAGTCGCGGCGGTTCGGCATGGGCGGGCGCGAGCGGGCGTTCCGGTGGCGGTCGTCAGCCGGGGCGGAACGCTCCATGTTCGCTGGCAGCCCGGCGGCGACATCGAAATGACCGGCCCGGCGGAGTTCGTATTCGAAGGCGTCGCCGACCTCGCCCGCCTCTTCGCGCCGCGCGCCGCCTGAACCCTTTCGCAAGAAGGTTTGTCACTTGACCGCCGCTTCGAGTTCCTGAAACGCGATGCTGCGAACGCTGCCGCCGGGTTCGCACAACAGCAGCGGGGGCGTGGCGTGAACGTCCAGCGCAGACGC
>JBBRNU010000110.1:0-10001 GCA_038230115.1 Chthonomonadales bacterium
ATAACGTTAGCGGGTTAAACGTTAGATTAGCGGCGCGGACGCTCTATTCCATCTCGTGAAGAAGCGCGCAATTTTTGTTTCGCGCTCCCCCTTCCCCGGTGGGGAAGGGGGCCGGGGGGTTAGGTTGCATTCCAACACAGAGGTCAGAAAGGTTTACACTGTTATGTCCCGCACGCCGCGCCGCCATGCGTTCACGCTGATTGAACTGCTCGTTGTTATCGCCATTATCGCGATTTTGGCTGCCATTCTGTTCCCGGTCTTCGCGCAGGCGCGGGAAAAAGCCCGGCAAACTTCGTGCCTTTCCAACGTCAAGCAGATTGGCACGGCCTACGTGATGTATTTGCAGGACTACGACGAGAATTTCCCGCCGCACGTCACGGAGCGCACCGCCCCGAAATCCGTGCCGGACACGGAGCAAGACCGCGCGCCCTACTCGTATAAAACCAAGCTGGAACCGTACACGAAAAGCAAGCAGATTTTCAAATGCCCTTCCGGGGTGGAATGGCCCACGCCCGGCCCCGGCAAATGGTTCACGACCGATTATGGCAACAACCACAACGAGGCCAATCTGCCCAACGCCTCGCATCAGGCCGATTACGCCGGAACCGGGACAATTGACCTGCGCGACTTCGGCTTCAACGAGACCACGCCGCTTGCCAGCATCGCGTCGTCGGCCAACTTCATCGTCATCGGCGAGGCCGGACGCGCGAGCGGAACCCCGTCGCGCGGCGGACTGTATCCGCAGCCCTGGGCCTTCGACGACTCGAAGTTCACCGAAGACAAGCAGCAGGCGCGCTTTCTGCCGCGTCACAACGGCGGCGGCAATCTGGCCTACGCCGACGGCCACGCCAAGTGGACAAGGCCGGAAAAGACCTGGCGTTCTTACAACGACAACGATTGGCGGCGCAACCCGCAGCCCGACGTGAAGTAAGGACGCCCTGATAAGTGTTGAGCGCAGCCTTACGCGACGGATGGCGGCGACATAAGTCGCATCGCGAATTGCGACGAAATGAATTTCTTCGCTCGGTAGCCTGCGGCAGTGTGTCCTGCGGACACGAGGCGTAGAACGGAAATCTTTGCTGAATGGCGTGTCCGAAGGACACACGGCGGAACGCCACAAAGCGAATAAATTCATTTCGTCGCGACCCGTTGCGGCCTGTCACGCCGCTTTCAACAGTTGCAGGTTTTAACCCTGGATGCACTTGACGAGGGTTGATGAAGAACGAGGAGCGAGGATTTTCAGCATGGCGAAAGCCGACGTAGAAGCGATCAAGAAAGCGAAAGACGGTCTGGACGTGTGGCCCGATATCCTGCGCTACGCGCAGACCGGGTTCCACACGATTGACCCCGATGATTTTCCGCGTATGCGCTGGTTCGGCATCTATCAGCAGAAGCCGAACGAGGGCCACTTCATGCTGCGCGTGAAAATCCCAAGCGGCGACATGACCGCCGCGCAGATGCGCGCTGTCGCGGAGGTGGCGCGGGATTATGGGCAGGGCATCGCCGACATCACGACGCGCCAGAACTTTCAGTACCACTGGCTGACGATCGAGAACCTGCCCGCCGTCATCGCGAAGTTGAACGGGGCAGGGTTAACTACATCCGGGGCGTGCGGCGACATCACGCGCAACATCTGCGGCTGCCCGGTCGCGGGCGTTGACCCGGACGAAATCTACGATACGCGCGCGATTGTGGAAACCGTCACCGCCTATTTCCTCAACAACAAAGACTTTTCCGACCTGCCGCGCAAGTACAAAATTTCCATTTCCGGCTGCCCGATCCATTGCAATCAGCCGGAAATCAACGACCTGGGCATTCAGGCCGTGCGGCGCGTTGTGGGCGGCAAATCGGAAATCGGGTTTCACGTGCGCGTGGGCGGCGGGTTAAGCACGCAGCCCTATTTCGCGCAGCGGCTGGACGTGTTCGTGAAGCCGGAACAGGTTTTGGACGTGTGCCGGGCCGTGACCGAAATCTTCCGCGACGACGGCTACCGCGCCAAGCGCAACCACACCCGCCTGAAATTTCTCGTCGCCGACTGGGGCGCGGCGAAGTTTCGCGAGGTTCTGATTCAGCGGCTGGGCTGGACGCCGGAACCCGCCGTCGCCTGGGCCGAGCCGGTCGGCAGGCAGCAGCAGGATCATCTGGGCGTGCATCCGCAGCGGCAGGACGGCAAGTTCTGGATCGGCGTGTCGGTCATTACGGGCCGCCTGACCGACGCGCAGATGTTCGCCGCCGCCGACATCGCCGAGCGCTATTGCGACAGCAGTTTGCGAACCACCAACCAGCAGAACTATCTGTTTCCCAACATTGACGGCGCGCAGCTGGAAGCGATCAAGTCGGAACTCAGCGCGGCGGGCTTTCGGTGGGACATGTCGGAGTTTCACAAGGGCGCGGTTTCCTGCACCGGTAACGAGTTCTGCAATCTGGCGATCACGGAAACCAAAGCGCGTCTGCGCGAAATCGTCGGCTATCTGGAAAGCCAGTTGGATTGGAGCGAGCCACTCCGCATCCACCTCAACGGCTGCCCCAATTCGTGCGGTCAGCACCACATCGGCGACATCGGCTTGCAGGGCTGTCTGGCCCGCCTGAACGACGGGACGCAGGTCGAGGCGTATGACGTGTGTCTGGGCGGGCGGCTGGGCGCGGACGCAAAATTCGTGCGCCCGATCCAGCGCAAGGTTCCCGCCGACAAGGTGAAGTACGCGCTGGAAAACCTGCTGCGCGCGTATCGCATCCGGCGCGGCGAGGGCGAAACCTTCGGCCAGTTTACAGACCGGCACAGCGACGACGCGTTGGGCGAGTTTCTGGGTCTGCACCTGCTCGCGCAGGACGACCCGACCTGGACGCCGCCCCCGCCGCGCGCTCACGCCCCCGCAGGCGCGGATTAGCGCGGGCGGGGTTGACGACAAAAAGCGGCGTTCCTGCACAAAGCAGAGAACGCCGCTTTTTGATTTTGAAATGTCCGGCCTCCGCTCGGATTCGAACCGAGGACCTACTGTTTACAAGACAGTTGCGCTACCACTGCGCCACAGAGGCAAAAAGCATCGTCACCCAAAAGACGTCCCGAAAATCGTCGCGACCGCCGTATGTAGTGTAGCGCCAGGCCGGTTTCCCTGTCAAGGCGGCGAAACGCAAATTTTTGGCGCGCGGGAGTTAAGCGGTCGCCTGCGTCGAACGGGCAGGATATTGCCGCGTTTCGGGCGAATGAACCCGCGAACTCGAACCATCACCGCCCTTCGCTTCGACGACGGGCTTTCAAGAGAGGTATCCGAATGCACAAGTCCTTATTCGGCGTCGCCGCCGCGCTGTTGCTGCTGGGAACCGCCGGGGCGCAGGCCGGGCCGCCCAAAACGCCCGCCAAGAGCAAAACCGGCGCAAGAAAAACCATGACGGGCAAAACCGTCAAAACCAAGACCGGCTTGCAGTACGTTGATCTCAAAGTAGGAACCGGCCCCATGCCCAAAACCGGGCAGACCGTCACCGTCCACTACGTCGGCACGCTGACCAACGGCACAAAATTCGACAGTTCGCGCGACCGGGGCCAGCCCTACGAGTTTACGCTCGGCGTTCATCAGGTTATCGTAGGCTGGGATGAGGGCGTCGCCACGATGAAGGTGGGCGGTCGCCGCAAACTCATCGTGCCGCCGAGTTTGGCGTATGGCGAGCGCGGCGTTCCGGGCGGCCCCATCCCCCCAAATGCCACGCTCATCTTCGACGTGGAACTGCTTGGCGCGCGGTAACTCAGAAGATAGCCCGCCGGAACAGCGATCAAACGCTTTGGAACAAAACGCCCCGCTTTTCCTGACTTGGGAAGGCGGGGCGTCGCTTTGGTAAATTCCCGCCTGGACGCCTGGCGCGTCGGAGACAAAAAACGCAAAAATTTACGTTTTCCTCCTTGAATTTGGAAACATCGCGCCGTGATATTTGCGTAATGTAATCTAGTAGAGACCCGTCGGCGCGGAGCGTGGAAAATCCTCCCCGAAAACGTCCCCGCCGTGTTCGCCTTTGCCCTTTCGGGCGTCACAAACGCCTTATTTTCGCAGGTTGAGGAGAATCAAATCCATGCAGTTCAAGAGTTGGCAAAATAGAACCGCGCGCGCGGTCGCGGTTCCCGTTATCGCCGTTCTCGGCACCGTCGGCTTCGCTACTCTGCGCGGTCAGGCCGGACAGCAGAATGTCGTCACGCCCGTCAAGCCCTCCGCGCAGGTATTAGACATTCAGTCCGCCTTCGAGCAGGTTGCCGAGAAGGTGCGCCCATCCGTCGTTTTCATTCGCAGCCGCCAGACTGCCGCGACCCCGTCCAGTTTTCAGGGCGGCGGTCAAGACGGGCAGGATGGTCAGGACAGCTCGCCTTTCGGCTTCAATTTCCCCGGAATGCCGAACGCGCCGGGCGGTCAGCGGTTCCGCATGATGCCGCAAACCCCGCGCCGCGCCTATGCCAGCGGGTCGGGCGTCATCGTTCGCAGCGACGGCTACATCCTCACCAACGACCACGTGGTCAACGGCGCGGACAAAGTGACCGTGAAATTGCAGGATGGCCGCGAGTTCGTCGGGCAGGTCAAGCGCGACTTCAAGAGCGACCTCGCCCTGATCAAGATTGACGCGACCGGCCTGCCTGCCGCCGCGCTGGGCGACTCGGACAAGGCGCGCATCGGCCAGTGGGCCATCGCCTTCGGCAGCCCGTTCGGGTTGAGCGACACGATGACTGTCGGGATCGTTTCGTCGCTGCATCGCGAGCAGGCGATTGGCGGCGGCTCCGACCAGCGGTTCTATTCCAGCCTGATCCAGACCGACGCCAGCATCAACCCCGGCAACTCCGGCGGCCCGCTCGTGGACATTTACGGGCGCGTCGTAGGCGTCAACGTCGCCATCGAGTCGCCGAGCGGCGGCAACGTTGGCATCGGCTTCGCGATCCCGGCCAATACCGCCAAGTACGTCATGGATCAGCTGATCTCGCGCGGCTCCGTGACGCGCGGTTACCTGGGCCTGGCCCCCAAGACGCTGACCTATGACGAAAAGCAGCGGTACGGCGCGCAGACCGGCGCGCTCGTGATGTCGGTTCAGGACGGCACTCCGGCCTCGAAAGCGGGCTTCTCGGTCGAGGACGTGATCGTTCGCTACGACGGCAAGGCGGTCGAGGACGACGCCAACCTGCGCGATCTGGTCGCGCGCACCAAGCCGGGCGACACGGTTCCGGTCGTCGTGCGGCGCAGCGGCGCGGAGCGGACGCTGAACGTCACGATTGCGGCGGCTCCCGACCAGCAGGTCGCCCGCGACAACGGCGACCCGCAGGCGAACACGCACAGCAAGCTGGGCATTCGCGTCGGCGACGCCAGCAACCCGGACGTTCGCAAGGAACTGAACCTGAAGGCCGACGCGACCGGCGTGGTGATTGCGGAAGTGCTGCCCGGCAGCCCGGCGTCCGACGCGGGCATTCAGGCGGGCGACATTCTGGTGCGCTTGAATGGCCGTTCGGTGACGACCGCCAATCAGGTGTCCGGCATTTCCGCCGACCTGAAGAGCGGCGCGCAGGTTCCGGTCGTGATCCGGCGCGGCAACCAGACCGTTCTGGCGCAAATCACGCTGGAATAACCACTGACCATTGACGGGTGATCGAGACAGCGAGGGTTCGGACGGCGGGCGCGCAACCCGGACTCTCTTCGAGAAGGGGCGGCGAGCGTGGCGAACTTTACGAAGTGCGCCGGTTTGCGCCCCTTTCTTGACCCTTCCGCAGACGCGCAACGGATGTCTGTCGGAAGGACGCAGGAACCGACGCGCCCAGCAAAGTAAAGGCAAGACCAATGACGCAAATGAGTTCCGATACCCGGCAGGAGAAGCTTATCCGCGTGCCGGAATGGGTGTATTATTTCTCGGATGAGCAGTTCGTAATCTGGTGCAAGCAGCGCAAATTGCAAATCTGTTCCGAAGCGCGGTCGTTCCCCGAAGAAGAGCGGGCTGCGATCTTCCGCTACATGGTGCGCCAGCAGCTCGTCAACTAACGCGGGCAGTCTGGCAAAACGGAATGAGAATGGGCGTTGGCATAAAAGAGGGCTGGGGAAGATTTCGCTTCCCCAGCCCTCGATTGCGTCACGGCGGAACTGGTAAATCATGTCACGCGAATGACCTATTCGCTTCATAACCGGCGGGGCCGGAGGTTGAAAACCCCCGGCAACAAAGGGCAAGCGTCTTCCAGACGCGGCGATGCGTCGTTGAAACGCTTGTCCCTTCCTCGAAACCTGACGGTCGGAGCGCGTTCACGGCGCGGGCGGAGTATGCGTCCGCAGGACGCCTGTTTTTTGTTGCCGGGAGTTTTTAACTCCCGGCAAATGGCGTACCTAACATAAGGGGATTATAAGTTTCTATGTCAGCGTCGGCAGCCGCTCTGCAATGGGCGGTCTACGGAATCTGCGCGTTCGGCTCGAAGATGTGCGACGAAATCGCGGGCGGGTTGGCGCGCACGTCAGCGGGCAGGGCGTGCGTCATGTCCAGCAGTTTGACAATGCGAACGGCGGTATTCGGGATCAAAATCATGTCTCCGTTGTCTTTCACCATCTGCATCCAGCCCTCGCCCATTTCCAGGATTGTGCCGGTGTCCGTCTTCTCCTCGTTGTAGCTGACGGTGATGATCGTGGCGCGCTGCCCGACAAACGAATTCAACCAGGAACCTGCCATTGTTTGTTTGCTCCTCGAAATATTGCAAGCGAAAATTGCGACGGGGATGGGAACGGCGCGCGACGGAAGCGCAGGACAGAGCGCGTCTTCAAATAGGCCGTGACAACCGAAAACCGTTCCGACTTTCCCCATATACGCCAGCGGGCGAAGAGTTGTTCCCCGATTGCGGGCCGCGCCTCTCAACCCTCTTGCCAACACCGAGAAGCGTCGTTGTCGCTGACGCCGCCGGTTGATGTTCTTGTCAGCGGGCGGACATCTCGCGAACTTCGGGAACCTCGCCCGGTTGCGCGCCGTCCTTCCCGCAACAAACGCCTGCCAGTCTCTGGTCGGGTCGGCTGAGTTGACACTTGTTTGACGTTTCAGGAGACGACAATGGCTCATACAATATACGCGACTTTCGCGACGGAAAAAGACGCCGAGCGCGCCGCCGCCGCGCTCATGGATCAGGGCGTGGCGCAGTCCGACGTTAGTTTCGTGCTGCCCGACCGGATGGCCCCCGCGCAAACCGATTTCGCGGGCGGACTGGTTCCCTCCTCGCCCGCCCCGACGATGCTGCGGGACGCGCCGGTTTCCACCCTGTCCGGCACGGATGTCGTGTCCGACATTCCGATCCCGACGCCGTTCACGCCCTCGACGCCGGGCAACGTCTCGCCGTCCGCAGTTAACGCCGGGTCGCTGACTGCCGCCGAGTCGGTCGGATTTCAGCCCAACACCGGATATGAAGTTAGCGGGCCGGGTCTCGATGGCGCGGTTCACGTTCCGGTCGCGGTCGTCGGGCCGGTCGGGGGCGTCACCGGCGGGCCGACGCTCGCCACGCACGCCGCGCAAATCGCGCAGGGACATCCCGGTACGCTCGATCCGCGCGCGTCCGACACGCCGATTGACGCGATCACGCATGATACGTCTCACGTTGTGGACATGAACCGCCACCTGCACACCGACAGCGCGTCCGGCATCACGACCACGACGCCCGCCGACGCCGCGAAGGGCGCAATCGAAGGCACAGGATTGGGACTGGCGGCAGGTTTGCTGCTGGCCGCCATCGCTCTGCCGGGCATCGGGCTGGTCGCCGGGGCCGGAATGCTGGCCGCCGGTCTGGTCGCGGCGACAGGCGCGGCGGGCGGCATCGCGGGCGGCGTGTACGGCTATCTGGCCGACCGGGGCGTTCCCCCGGAGCGCGCACAGCATTACCACGAGAGCCTTGAGGCCGGGCATTCGATCCTCAGCGTGACGATCTCCGGGCCGGTGTCGCAGCAGGAAATTGTCATGCTGCTGAACAAGTATGGGGCGGTGTCGGCGGAAGCGTTTTAAGGCGCAGGCGAGCGCGTCGGCAGCGCAGGATGGGTGCGTCGGCGTGCAGACCGGGCGTTCCCGTGTGCAGAAGCCGATTTTGATTTCAGGGCGCGGCGAATCGGGTTGACGATAGACGGGAGAGGCGGCATTTGACCGGCAGACGGCTGAAACGGTTGGCGTTGTTGGCGGGGGCGGCGTTCGCGGTTCCCGCCGTCATCAACGCGGTCATCGCGCGGCAGAACCGTCGGCTTGTCAGCGGTCTGGAGGGCGAGGCGGGCGAGTATGCGTGGCCGCTCGGTCGTATCGCCTATCAAACGCGGGGGCGCGCAACCGACCCGGCCCTGGTTCTCGTGCATGGCATCGGGGCGGGCAGTTCGTCGTTCGAGTGGCGGCGCAATTTCGACAGTTTGTCGCAGTCGTTTCAGGTCTTTGCGTTCGACCTGCCGGGCTTTGGGCAGTCGGAACGCCGCCACCTCGCCTACACCGCCGACGTGTATGTTACGGCGCTGGCCGATTTTCTGCGCGACATCGTTCAGCGGCCCGCCGCCATCGTCGCCAGCTCGCTGTCGGCGGCGTTTGCGGTCAAACTCGCCGTTTTGCGTCCCGAACTGGTGACGCAGCTGGCGCTTGTCTGCCCGACCGGACTGCAATCCCTGCAAAAACCCTTCCCGGTCGCCGGGCCGCTGGCCTATGGCGCATTCAGCCTGCCCGCCATCGGCAACGCGCTGTACAACGGCGTCGCCTCCGCCGACTACATCGAGTCCTACCTGCGCGAAAATCTGTACTTCGACCCGGTGCGCGTCACGCCTTCGCTCGTGGAGCATTATTACCGCTACGCGCACCAGCCCAACGCGCAATTCGCCCTGCGCGCGTTTCTGTCCGGGCATCTGAACTGCGACCTGACCGCCCTCTACCCGCGCCTGACGCAGCCTGTCCTGATCGCATGGGGGCGTCAGGCCCGCGTCACGCCCGTCGAGCAGGCCCGTCTTTTCCTTGACCGCCATCCCCAGGCCCGCCTGCGCGTTTTCGAGAACAGCGGGATGCTGCCCCACGACGAAGAGGCCGAAGATTTCAACGCCGCCATCGCGCATTTTCTCGCCGCCCGCCCCGCCGCGCTCGCGCCGCAAACATTGCTGACCGCCTGAGCGGGAAATTGTAAGGGAACCGCCTAACCCCCGGCCCCTCCCAATCGCCGGTGGGGAAGGGGGAACGCGTCGGCGATTGAGAGGGGGCGGGGGGTTAGGCTGGCCTGGGGTTTGAGAAGAAAACGACGTGTCAGCCGTCGGACAGCGGACGCAGCAATTGCTCGGCGGGCGTCGCCTGCTCCTGCGCGGGACGCAGCAGTTCTTGCGCGGGCGCGGGCGGACGACTGGCCGCGCGCAGGAGCTGCTGCGCCGCGTTCTCCTGCCGCGCCCGCGCCTGCAAGACGGGCAGCACGCGCGCCGCCTCCTCGCGCACTTCGGGCGTTGCCCCCCAATGCGTCAATTGCTCGGTCAGCGCTGCCGCCTGCCCCCGCCCCACGAATTCCAGCGCTCGCACTGCGGTCAGAGCCATCCTCGGCTCGGTCAGCAATTGGGTAAGTTTCGGGCGCGCTTCTTCGGAGATCAGGTCGAAATCTTCGGCGTCCAATTTGGGCAGGAGGGCCAGCAGGATGCGGCGCACGGCTTTGCGCCGTCGTGCGCCCGGCAGGAACGCGGCGAACAAAACGTTCGACAGCGCGCTTTTATCGCCCAGTCGGATCAGGGCGTTGGCCGTCGCCGCGTGCAGCGCCTGCCGCTCGCGGTTCTCGCGCGCCGCCCCGATTGGCACGGCCACAAACAGAAACAACAAAATGTAGGCGGGCATAAACGCCAGCACGCTGCCGATGAGCGCGTAAAACAAGACTTCCAGGCCAAACTCCGACGCGCTCAACAGCATCCACAGCCAGCCCGCGCACATCAGGGGCAGCAGCAGATACAGCGGGCGCAGGCTGGTTTCGGTCGCCCAGCGATAGGGCGAATACGGATACACGTCATACAGCGCACGGGCCAGCGTCG